>VGCQ01000008.1 GCA_016870055.1 Alphaproteobacteria bacterium
AATCCCCCTTCGATTCCTATTTCACGCGCGACGCTCTAGCAAGACGATCAGGTAGACGAAGTACCAGGCGCGCGGTGTGCCGCCGTTGAGATCATCACGCGCCGCCAGGAAGGCGGCGCCGACTGCGAGAAAAGCGAAATTCGCCACCGCCGCCAAAACGATCAGCGTCCGTTCGAAACGATACGGTCGGATCAACCCGACATGGCGCAGCAGGCTCTGCCGCAGTCGACCCATACTTCGCCCTAGTAGCTTTTGGGCAGTCCAAGCACGCGCTCGGCCACATAGCAGAGGATGAGCTGTTCGCTGACCGGTGCGATACGGGCGATCAGGACTTCGCGCAGGAAACGTTCCACGTGAAACTCTTTGGCGTAGCCGTAGCCGCCATGGGTGAGGATGGCACGTTCGCAGGCCTCGTATGCCGCCCGCGCGCCGAGGTATTTGGCCGAGTTGGCCTCGGCGCCGCATTCCTTGCCGTTGTCGTATAGCCATGCCGCCTTGAAGGCGAGCAGATTGGCCGCCTCGAGCGCCATCCAGCTTTCCGCGAGAGGATGCTGAATTGCCTGGTTCTTGCCGATTGGACGGCCGAACACGACACGCTCCTTGGCGTACTGCGTGGCGCGGGCGAGTGCTGCCCGGCCGATGCCGATCGCTTCGGTTGCGATCAGCACGCGTTCCGGATTGAGCCCGTGCAGGAGATAGTGGAAGCCCTTGCCTTCCTCGCCTATCCTGTCCTCCAGTGGCACCTTCAGGCCATCGATGAAGACCTGGTTTGTGTCGATCGCCTTGCGGCCCATCTTGTCGATCTCTCGCACTTCGACCTTGGAGCGGTCGAAATCGGTGTAGAACAGCGACAGACCGTCGGTGGCGCGCTTGCACTTCTCCTTGGGAGTCGTGCGGGCGATCAGCAGCATCTTGTCGGCGATCTGCGCCGTCGTCGTCCAAGTCTTCTTGCCGTGCACGATGTAGCCGTTGCCGTCGCGCTCGGCGCGCGTGTCGAGCATGGTGGTGTTCAGCCCGGCGTCGGGTTCGGTCACCGCGAAGCAGCCCTTGACCTTGCCCTTTATGATGTCGGGCAGGATGCGCTGCTTCTGCTCCTCGGTGCCGAACACCACGATCGGGTTGGGTCCGAAGATGTTGAGATGGATGGCCGACGCGCCCTGCAGGGCGGCACCCGATTCCGCCACCGTCTGCATCAGCAGCGCCGCCTCGGTGATGCCGAGCCCCGAGCCGCCATACTCCTCGGGCATAGCGATGCCGAGCCAGCCGGCATCGGCCATGGCGCGGTAGAAATCGTCCGGGAAGCCGCCTTCCTTGTCCTTCTTCAGCCAATACTTGTCGTCGAACTGCGCACAGAGCTTGGCGACGCTGTCCTTGATCGCGAGCTGATCCTCGGAGAAAACGAAATCCATGACACCCCCTATCGATTGGCCGCCAGCCAGGCAAGCATCAGACGGTTGAACGGATCGGGCCGCTCGACGTTTGGCAGATGTCGCGCCTTGGCGATGCCCTCGTAGCGGCCGCCCGGAATCTTCGCGGCGATCAACTGGTTGCGATCGGGCGGCGTGCCTTGGTCCTCGTCGCCGCAGATCACCAGGGTCGGGATCTTGATCGTGGGCAGGCGGTCGAGATAGTCGAAGTTCTGGATCGCCGACATGCAGCCCGCCGAGCCGGCAGGCGTGGTGTTGCTGATCGTGTCGCGGATCTCGCGCCAGCGCACCGGGTTCGCTGTCTTGAACTCGTCGGTGAACCAGCGCTCCATCGTGCTGTCGGCCAGCGCCGCCAGACCCTTGCTTCGCACCGTCGCCTTGCGTTCCTCCCAGGTGCCCGCCGAGCCGGGCGGGGTCGACGGTTGTGTATCGCAGAGGGTGAGAGAGAGCAGGGTGCCGGGATGAGCGAGGGCAAAACCCTGGCCGATCATGCCGCCGATGCTGAGGCCGATATAGTGCACCTTCCTGATCTCAAGTACGTCGAGCGCCCCCTTCACGTCGGCTGCCAGGGCATCCATCGTGTAGTCGCCGTCGACCGGCGCGCTACCGCCGTGGCCGCGCATGTCGAGCCGCAGCACGCGGTAGCCTGCCGCCAGCAACGGCACCATCTGCTCGACCCACATGCCACCATCGGCGTTCAGGGAGTGGGTGAAGCACACCGTCGGCGCGTTCGGCGGACCAGCCAGGTCGAAGTAGATCTTCCGTCCGTTGAGAGAGAGCAGCATTTACAATCCCCTCCAGTTCCGTCACATCGCCGAAATGCCGCCGTCGATCACTACTTCCGAGCCGGTCATGAAGCTCGATTCGTCGGAGGCGAGGAACACCAGCGCCCAGCCGACCTCTTCGGGCCGGCCTAGCCGGCCGATCGGCACCTGGCGGCCGAGCTTCTGTTGCATCAGGTCGTTGCCGAAGCGGTCGCGATACTTGTCGAGGATGGGCGTGTCGATGAAGGTCGGATGCACCGAGTTGCAGCGGATATTGTAGCCCGACTTGGCGCAATGCAGCGCCACCGACTTGCTGAGCAACCGCACGCCTGCCTTGGCTGAATTGTAGGCCGCCATGTTGGCGCCAGCGATAATGCCGGAGATCGACGAGATGTTGATCACCGAGCCGCCGAGCTTCCGGGTGTGCTTCTTGATCTCGGCCACCCCGTGTTTGCAGCCGAGGAACACGCCGTCGAGGTCGATCGCATGCACGCGGCGCCACTCTTCGAGCTGAATCTCCTCGACGGTCTTGCTGAGCCCGATACCGGCGGAATTCAGCAGCACATGTAGCGCCCCGAAGCGGCTCACGGTCTCCTGGATAGCAGCCTGCCAGTTGTCCTCCGATGTCACGTCGAGCTTCACGAAATGGCCCGCCGAGCCAAGCTGGGCTGCCACTGCCTGGCCGCGCTCCTGGGCGATGTCGGCAACCACCACCTTGGCGCCCTCACGCGCCATCAACTCGGCGGCATTGGCGCCAAGTCCCGAGGCGCCGCCGGTGATCAAGGCCACCTTGCCGGCCAGACGATCGGTCATTTCCTCTTTCCTCCCACGACGGTTTCACGATGGGCAATGTAACTGGTCGCCGCCACGATGATCGCCGCACCTACGAACGTCCAGATGTCAGCGGTCTTGCCCCAGACGGCCACGTCCGACAAGGCAGCCCAGACGATGCCCAGGAACGTGATGGGTTGCAGGGCGGAAATATCGAGCAGCCGGTAGGCCCAGGTGATGAAGAAGTAGCCCAAGGTGCCGAAGAAGCCGGCCGACAAAAACAGCAGGAGCTGCTCGGCAGTCGGCGTCTGCCAAAACCACAAGCCGAAGGGCGTGAAGCAGATCGTCCCGACGATGCTCTGCCACAACACGACCACCATCGGCTTGTCGCGTCCCGCCACGACCTTGGCAATCAGATTGGAGCCGGCAATCAGGGGTATTGCGATCAACATCATGACGATGCCGGGATTCATCGGCACGATGCCTGGCCGGACGATCACCAGCATGCCGACGAAGCCCAGCGCCACACCGAGCCAGCGCCGCCAGTGCACGGTCTCGCGCAGGAAAATCACGGCGCCGAGCGTAACGAAGATCGGTCCGGTGAAGCCCAGCGCGGCCATGGTGGCAAGCGGCAGCCAGACCACCGCCTCGTACCACAGCCCGTAGCCCGGTGTGTGGAACAGGCCGCGCAGGCAATGCAGTTTGAGGTCGTAGGTGCGCATGCCGGACGGGCCGATCGTCCACAGCAGATAGGGGGCGATCAGCGCAACGCCGGCGATCCACCGCCCCCAGGCAACGAGCAGGGGCGGCATTTCGCTCGCCAGTTCCTTCACCGAACCGTTGAGGAAGTTGAAGAACAGACCGGAGATCACCGCTAACGCAAAGCCGCGGGCCACGCGCGAGGGGATAAAGCGGGAAAGCGCGTCGGGTGTGTCGACAGCGGGCGCGGACATCGTAGTCGGGCTTGCCCCAGGTGAAGGAGGCCGGTCAAGACGCGGATTTTGCAACCCTGCTCATTCGGCTACAGTTGTCGGCGTGTGGTGGGAGAACAAGGCTATGCAGTTGGTCAGACTTTTCTGGATCGCAGCGCTAGCGGTGCTAGCGGCGCCGGTGGCGGCACAAGACAGCTATCCCAGCCGCTCGGTGCGGTGGGTCGTGCCGTTTCCGGCCGGTGGGCCGACCGACACGCTGTCGAGGGTGCTGGCGGCCAAGCTCGGCGAGCAGTGGGGCCAGAGCGTCGTGGTCGAGAACAAAGGTGGCGCCTCTGGTGCCATCGGATCGGAATTCGTCGCCAAGGCCACGCCCGATGGCTACACGATCATGCTGGGAACACAGAGCACACATGCCTCCAACATGATCTTCTTTCCCAACCTGCCCTACGATCCGCTCAAGGATTTCCAGCCGCTGACTTTGATCGGCACCGCCTGCATGGCGTTGGTTGTCCCTCCCAGCGTGCCGGTCAATACGCCGCAGGAGCTGGTAACTTGGATCAAGAAACAAGATGGTGGGGTCAACTATGCCTCCGCAGCGCAGGGTAGCTCGCAGCACGTCGCAGCGGAGTTGATGGTCAGGCGGGCGGGGTTGAAAGCTACGCATGTGCCCTATCGTGGCAGCGCCGCGGCGATGCCCGACCTGATGAGTGGTCGCGTGTCCTTCATGTTCGACAATCTGCCCTCGGCATTGCCGCAGGCCCGTGCCGGCAAGGTCAAGGCATTGGCGCAAACTTGCGCTGTTCGCTCGCCATCGGCGCCCGATCTGCCGACCATGATCGAATCGGGCTTTCCCGATTTCGCCATCGAGGGTTGGTACGGCATCTTGGCCCCGACGCGTACACCGCGGCCGATCGTCGACAAGCTCTCCACCGACATCAACAAAGCGCTCAGAGAACCTGACTCGATGGAGCGTTGGAAGAGCTTGGGCTTCGATCCCATCGGCACCACGCCTGAAGCCTTTGCGCAACGACAACGCGCCGATCTCGCCTACTGGAAGAAGATGATCGAGGACACCGGCATCAAGGCCGAGTAGGCACGCCATGACGTACGACCTCAAGATCGTGGGTGGCGACATAGTCGATGGCACCGGAACCGAGCGCTTGCGCGGCGATCTCGGCATCAAGGACGGCAAGGTGGTGGCCGTCGGCGCAGTGCCTGGTTCGGCCGAGCGCACGATCGATGCGGCCGGGCTCATCGTGGCGCCGGGCTTCGTCGACATTCACACGCACTACGACGCTCAAGTGCTGTGGGATCCCATGCTCACTATCTCGCCGTGGCATGGCGTCACTACGGTAGTGGTCGGCAATTGCGGCTTCGGCATCGCGCCGACGCGGCCCGAGCATCGTAGCTTGATCCTGCGCACGCTGGAGAGGGTCGAAGCCATGAGCCTCGCCGCCCTCGAGGCGGGCATCGGGCCGGACTGGCCGTTCGTGACGTTTCCCGAGTACATGGACGCCGTCGCCCGCCGGCCGCTCGGCATCAACGTTGCGGTCATGCTTGGACATACTCCGCTCCGACTCACGGTGATGGGCGAGGACGCGACCGAACGCGCCGCGCGCCCCGACGAGATCGCTGCCATGAAGCGTCTCGTCGCCGAAGCGATGGACGTGGGTGCCGTCGGTTTCGCTACGTCGGTGTCGAAGGTTCATATCGGCTATGCCGGTCGGCCGGTGCCGAGCCGGCTCGCGGCCTTCGATGAGATGCTGGAAATTGCCGACGCCGTCGGTCGATCGGGCCACGGTATCATCCAGTACAATGTCGGTCGCGATCCGCGCTGGGATGAATATGAAGCGCTGCATGCCAAGTCGGGCCGCCCTTTGGTGTGGACCGCGTTGCTGGCGGGCTCGCTGGGACCCAACTCGCACCGCGCGCAGCTCGCCAAGGCTGCCGACCAGATCGCCCGCGGCCTGCCGATCTATCCGCAGGGTGCCTGCCGGCCGATCCAGATCGAGTTCGACTTCCACTCGCCGGTGGTGTTCGACACCTGGGCGTCGTTCGCGGCAGCGCGCGAGACGGCGGACGATGCGTCCCGCCGCGCAGTCTATGCCGATCCGGCATTCCGTACCCGCGTTCGTCGCCAAGCTGACGGCCGGGGCCCCGACGATGCGGCCTTCATGGGCAAGGAGCTGGAGGGCGATACCCGGCGCGCTGCGTTCTGGACCTATGTCATCACCGAGGCGAGCGATCCGGCGTTGAAGGAGCGCAAGCTTGCCGACGTCGCTCGCGAACGAGGTAAGCATGCCGTCGACATGATGCTCGACTTGGCTCTGGTGGATCTCGGGACGCGGATGCGCGCATCTCAGCTCAACTTCGTCGAAGATGAGGTGCGCGAGATCATCAAGGACGGCAATGTCGTCATCGGCCTGGGCGACGGCGGAGCGCATTTGAGCCAGCTCTGTGATGCCTGCTACGCCACGCATCTGCTGGGTCACTGGGTGCGCGAAGATGGCGCTCTGACGCTCGAGCAGGCGGTGCACCGGCTAACCGGTGCCACTGCCTCGCTGTTCGGCCTCGTCGACCGTGGTCGCCTGGCCGTCGGCCTGCCGGCCGACATCGTGGTGTTCGATCCGGCAGCGATTGGCGCTTCGACTCTCGAGCGCGTTCACGACCTGCCGGCCGGGGCCGATCGTCTGATTGCCCATCCGCGCGGCATCCACGCCGTCATCGTCAATGGCGAGCCACTGCCGCCGCCGGGGCAAGTTCCGGAGAGACCCAGCGGCCGGCTGTTGCGCCAGCGGCGGACGGCGTAGACTGTTGATCGGGAGGCTCCCATGGACACCATCGCTCCGCCGACCAGCCGCACGCTCGACTCCAAGCCGATCGCGCCGTCCCTGTTCGCTCATTTCGTTCTGCGCTCGTCGAACATGCAAGCTATGGTCGACTGGTACTCGACCGTGTTGGCGATGCGCGTCGTGCATCGCAACGACTTCATCTGCTTTCTGACGTACGACGAGGAGCATCATAGGCTGGCCATCGTCGATATCGCGGGCCTCCACGCCCCGGATGCGCAGGCCTGGGGCTTGGCGCATGTGGCCTACACGTTCCGTGAGGTCGGTGAGTTGCTGTCGACCTATCGCCGGCTGAAGGCCAAGGGCATCGAGCCCTATCGGCCGATCCATCACGGGCCAACCTTGTCGATGTACTACCGCGATCCTGACGGCAATTCGGTGGAGCTGCAGGTCGATTGCTACAAGACCAAGCAGGAAGCGTCCGCCTACTTCAGCACCGACGCCTTCAGGCGTAATCCGATCGGCGTGGCCTTCGATCCCGAAGCCTTGGCTCAGGCCTACGAGGCGGGGGTCTCTGAGGCGGAGTTGCTGCGCCAACCGGATGGGCCGGCGGCGCCGCTGCAAGGCCGGCGGTAGCCCGCGGTCGTCAGCGCAGGCCGGCGCGCCGCTCGCGTTCGGCGATTGCCTCGCGGCGGGCGATGTAGGTCGTCGAGGCGAAGATCACGACAGCGCCGGCGAAAGTCCATGCCGAGGGCAGGTCCGACCAGATCAGGAAGCCGATGACCGAGGCCCAGACCAGCTCGAGAAAACGCGCTGGCTGGACTGCCGAGACGTCGGTCATCTTGATGGCGCGATTGAAGGCATAATGGCCGCCCGAGCCCAGTATGCCGACCACGACGAAGGCGCCGAGGTGCCACGGCTGGACGGGCTGCCAGAACCACAATGCAGCCGGCAACGTGAACAGCGACACCAGCACGGCCTGCCACAGCACGAGCGCTTCCGCCGTGTCGTGCCGCGTCAGTACCTTGGCCATCAGGAAGGAGGCGGCAGAGACCGGCGCCGCTGCGAGCAGCAGCAGGCTGCCATAGCTCGCCGACACGCCGAGGCTCAGCTTGGGCCACAGCACGATCAGCACGCCGACGAAACCCAGGGCGATGGCCGCCCAGCGCCGCCAACGGACCTTCTCACCGAGGAACATCACGGCGCCCAAAGTCATGAAAATCGGGCCGGTAAAGCTGATCGCCGTCACCTCGGCAAGTGGCACCAAGGGCAAGGCGAGGAACCACAAGCCGGTGCCCACCGTGTGCGTGGCGTTGCGCACCACTTGCAGGCGGAGGTTGTTGGTCCGGAAGGCGGCAAGACCGGCGCGCCACATCAGGGGCAGCATGACCAGGCCGCCAAACGCGTAGCGCAGGAACTGAGTCTGCCAGACATGCAGATCCTCGGTCAGCAGTCGCGAGATGCCGTTCAGGCAGGCGAAGCACAGGCCGCAAACCGTCATCCACAGCATGCCGCGTACCACCGGGCCCATGACTTGCGAACGTTGGAGCGCGACTTCGATGACGGTCATTGCGGGCCCAACCTAAAGCGGGGAAGACGCGCTGCGGCAGGCCAAGGTTCGCATTGCTGCCATGCCCGCGTAGGCGGACAAAGGGTGCATGGCGCGGAAGCGCGTCGGCCCATGACTTTTGGCCGGCCGATGCCGAGCGGCACTGGGATGACCGGCGGAAGCTCTACGTCGACGGCACCAAGGCGTTCAATCGTCTCAGCAAGCGTCCGCGATGGACAGCGGCGTTACCGTTCCGGCGGCGCGTTCAACTATGAAGGTTTTGGTCTGGCATTCCTTGTCGCTTCGCGCCACGACGACGACGCGCTGCCGGCCGCCCTCGTCAGCCAGGCGCAGTTCGATCGGGTTTGTCCGGTTCTCCGAGTGGAAGCGGTCGAACGCCCGAATCGCCACGGTTCCCTTGTCGGCGTTGAGTATCAGAAAGATCTCGAACGGAAAGTACTCATCCTTGAAGGGGGCCGTGGGATCGCGCAGCACCAGCAGTCGTATGCCGCCATCACCTTGGATTTCCCACGGCCGTGCCAAAGCGTCGTCGTCGCGCTCGCGCTGGCGAAGCGAGTCGACCGAAGTTGCCCACCAACTCCAGTCGAGACGGGCGGCGAGCGCCTGCTCGGTGGTCGGCAGGTTACGCAGCAGGAATGGGTTGGCGACCGGTCCGGCCGAACGATTGGCCGTGCTGGCGATGGTCGCCATGACCACGACTGCAACGAAGACTACGCCGACACCGGCACATACCATCCACCCCCAGGCTTGTCGGGCGATCATCGCGACAGCGCCGATCGCCAGAACGCTTGCGAGGGCCGCTTGAATCTTGTCGTCGGTGGCACGCGACGTGCCGCTATCCCAGGCCAGTGCGAACAGCGCGTAGCCGAGCCAAGCCAAGGCGACGAGCAACACGAAAACGCCGATCACGCGCATGGTGCTAGGCCTCACCGTTGTCGGACCGCCGTATTGTGCCGAAAATGACAAAGGCCACCATGCGGTGGCCTTTGCAGAGTGCCGGCAAGAAGTCGGCTCAGTTGTACTTGGCAATCTCCAAGCGGCCGATCTGATCGCGATGAACCTCGTCGGGACCGTCGGCCAGGCGAAGCGTGCGCTGGTGGGCGTACATGCTGGCCAGCTTGAAGACCTGGCTGACGCCACCGGCGCCGTGCAATTGCAGACAGCGGTCGACCACCTTGGACGTGATGTTGGGCACCGCCACCTTGATCATGGCGATCTGTTGGCGCGCTTCCTTGTTGCCGTACTTGTCCATCGCCCAGGCCGCCTTCAACACCAGCAGGCGGGCCATGTCGATCTCCATGCGCATGTCGGCGACATGCGCCTTGGTGACACCCATCTCCGAGATACGCTGTCCGAAGGCAACGCGACTCTTGGCGCGCTTGATTGCCATTTCCAGCGCGCGCTCGGCGACGCCGATGGCGCGCATACAGTGGTGGATGCGGCCGGGGCCGAGGCGGCCCTGGGCAATCTCGAAGCCGCGGCCTTCGCCCAGCAGGACGTTGGATTTGGGCACCCGCACGTTGTCGTAGATCACCTCGGCATGGCCGTGCGGTGCGTCGTCATAGCCGAACACATGCAGCATCTTGACGATCTTGATGCCGGCGGCGTCGCGCGGCACGACGATCATCGATTGCTGGCGATAGGCCGGCGCGTTGGGATCGCTCTTGCCCATCAGGATGATGACCTTGCAGCGCGGGTCGCCCATGCCCGACGACCACCATTTGCGGCCGTTGATGACGTAGCTGTCGCCATCGGCCTCGATGCGGCATTCGACATTGCGTGCGTCGGACGAGGCGACGGCGGGCTCGGTCATGGCGAAGCAGGAGCGGATCTCGCCGTTGAGCAGCGGCTTTAGCCACTTCTCCTTGTGCTCCTTGGTACCGTAGCGGGCGAACACCTCCATGTTGCCGGTGTCGGGTGCCGAGCAATTGGTCGCTTCGGAGGCGATCGACGAGCGGCCCAGCACCTCGCAGATCGGCGCGTACTCAAGGTTGGACAGGCCCATCGTGCCGTGAGTGTCGCCCGAATCGCGATCGGCCGGCAGGAACATGTTCCAAAGCCCGCGCTTCTTGGCCTCGGCCTTGCACTCTTCCATCACCGGTGGAAGCTGCCAGCGATCCTTGGCGCTGTTGAGTTGCTCCTCGTAGACCGGTTCAGCGGGGTAGATCACCTCGTCCATGAACTTGTGAAGCTTCTCCACAAGCGCCTTGGAGCGGTCCGAGTATTCGAAATCCATCCTTCTCTCCCTTCGTCCTGTGCCGGACTTTGGCCGAAAACCACCGCCCTGTGAACGGTCATTCAGGCGCACCCCGACGGGTCGGAGAGTCCGCTGGGCGGACTTGATTGACTGGCGTGTCGGCCCAGTCCGTTTGTCTCGGAAACCCGGCTTGCTGTTTCCGGGGGGCCACTTCTAAATCACCACTGACGTGGGCCCGTTCGGGAGTGACGCCGTTGGACAGCGCGATGCATACGCCCTTTAAGCCGATCGACTTCCTGAGCCGTGACATCGGGGTCGAGAGGCGCAGCGACGGCACGCTCCTGCTGCAATCCAATCACAGGCTGAAACCCTACGAAAAGCACGTTCCGGCTTTCCTGACCAAGTGGGCGGGCGAGGCGCCGGATCGCGTCTGGCTGGCGCAGCGCCGCGGGCTTGATCGAGCATGGTTCAAGGTCACCTACGCCGAGGCCAAGCGACAGGTCGATGCGGTAACGCAGGCGCTGATCGATCGCGGCTTCGGGCCGGACAGGCCGGTGATGATTCTCTCGTCCAACTCGATCGAGTTTGCGCTGCTCACCATGGCGGCGATGCAGGCGCGTGCACCGGTTGCACCCGTTTCGCCCGCCTATTCGGTGATGAGTCAAGATCACACCAAGCTGCGCTACGTCTTTGACCTCATCAAGCCTGGCCTGGTGTTCGTGCAGAGCGGGGAGATTTACGCGCGGGCACTGTCGGTGCTGGATCTAACGGGCGTGCTGCTGGTGCATGCAGACAAGGCACCGCCGCAGATGCAGTCGCTGCCCTGGAGTGAGCTGATCGCGACAAAGGTGACGGGAGCGGTGGCGCGATCGATCGACAAGATCGAATCCAAGACGATCGGCAAGTTCCTTTTCACCTCGGGCAGCACGGGCATGCCCAAGGCAGTCATAAACACCCAGGAAATGATGTGCGCCAACCTGGCGATGGGCCAGATGGCGCGCACGCGACACTCCGACGACCCACCGACGGTCATGCTCGACTGGCTGCCGTGGAACCATACGATGGGCGGCAACGCGACTTTCCAGGGCAACCTAGCCGAAGGCGGCACGACTTATATCGACGACGGCAAGCCGCTGCCCGGCCTGTTCGACGAAACGCTGCGCAATCTGCGGGAGATCTCGCCGACTTACTTTGCCAACGTGCCGGCAGGCTATGCCATGCTGGCGACGGCGCTGGAGAAGGACGAGGCATTGGCCAGGCGCTTCTTCAGGAATCTCAATTCGTTGGCCTATGGCGGCGCCACGCTGCCATCTGATCTCTACGAGCGCATGGAAGTATTGGCGGTGAAGCACACCGGCTACCGGCTGCCCTTCGTCACCGGCTGGGGATCGACCGAGACGGCGCCGACCGCGACGTCGGTGCATTGGGCTTCCGAGCGCGTCGGCTTGATCGGTCTGCCGTTTCCCGGCGTGCAGCTAAAGCTCGTGCCGACCGGCGAGGAAGGGCGCTATGAGCTTCGACTGAAGAGCGTGATCGTCACACCCGGCTACTTCCGCCAACCCGAGCTGACGGCGCAGATGTTCGACGAGGAGGGATTCTACAAGATCGGCGACGCCGGACGGTTTGTCGATCCCGAGGACCCAAGCTGGGGCCTGATCTTCGACGGTCGCGTGGTCGAGGATTTCAAGCTCCTGAGTGGCACGTTCGTTCTGGTCGGCACCTTGCGCACTGCGGCGATCGCCGCCGCATCGCCGGTCCTGCAGGATGCCGTCGTTTGCGGCCAGGATCGCGACTATATCGGGCTGCTGGGTTTTCCCAACATCGCTGCCTGCCGGCGTCTTGCCGACGACGATGGCGCCAAGCTCACGATGACCGAGTTGCTCGCCCATCCTGCTGTGATCGGCCCGTTGCGCGACGGTCTGTCGCGTCTGAACGCCGAAAGCAGAGGCTCATCCATGCGGATCAAGCGGGCGCTACTGATGACCGAGCCGCCATCGGTCGACGGCCACGAGATCACCGACAAGGGCTATATTAACCAGCGCGCCACGCTCGAGCGGCGCAAGGCGCTGGTCGAGCGACTATACGCCGGTGGCGACGGCGTGATCGAAATCCCCTGACCATGGATCGCCTGGATTCCGTCGAGCCGCCGGAGAAAGATGCGCCGCTGCGCTACGACATCAGGCTGCTCGGCAGGATCCTAGGCGACACCGTGCGCACCCAGGAGGGCGACAAGGTGTTCGACGTCGTCGAGCACATTCGCCGCGTCGGCGTGCAGTTTCATCGCAATGCCGACGAAGCCGCCCGTCGCGAACTGCAGGCGATCATGATTGGACTGCCGACGGAGCGGGCCGTCCGCATCATCCGCGCCTTCGGTTACTTCTCGCATCTCGCCAATATCGCCGAGGATCAGCACCACATCCGACGCACGCGGGCCTACGCCAAGGCAAACGCTGCACCGCGGCCGGGTAGCATGGCCTATGCCTTGGATCGCGCCCAGCAGGCCGGCGTGACGCGCCGGCAGCTCGAGGCGTTCTTTGGTCGGGCGATCTGCCGCCCGGTTCTGACTGCGCATCCTACGGAAATCCGGCGCAAGAGCTCGATCGATCGCGAGATGGAGATTGCCCGCTTGCTCGACGAGCGCGATCGCGTCGAATTTACGCCGGAGGAGCTTGCCGACAACCGTCGCGCGCTGCGCCGCAACGTTCTTACTCTGTGGCAGACCAATGTCGTGCGCAGCACGAGGTTGAGGGTGATCGACGAGGTTGCAAATGGTCTGTCCTACTACGATCACACCTTCTTGCGCGCCTTGCCGCTGTTTTACGCCGATCTTGAACGGCTTCTGACGATCGGCGATCCGACCTGGCAGGACATCAAGATCCCGTCCTTCTTGCGTATGGGCAGCTGGATCGGCGGCGACCGTGACGGCAATCCGTTTGTCACCGCCGAGGTGACGCGTCAGACGCTGACCATGCAGAGCGAACGGGCGATGCGCTTCTACCTTGAGGAACTGCATCAGCTCGGCAGCGAACTGTCGCTCGATGGCCGGCTGGTGGACATCTCCGACGCGCTCCGCGCGCTGGCCGATCGGTCGCCCGACCGGGCCGTGGAGCGCCGCGATGAACCCTATCGACGTGCCATCGTCGGCGTCTATGCCCGCCTGGCCGCCACTGCGCTGTCGCTCGACCGGCTGGAGCCACCATATCCGCCGGTGGCATCGGCACCACCGTACGAGACGGTCGAGGCGTTCAAGGCGGACCTCGACGAGCTGTTCGAATCGCTGATGGAGAACGGCTCGGCAGCGTTGGCGCGCGGCCGCCTGCGCGGCCTGCGCCGCGCCGTCGACGTTTTCGGATTTCATTTGGCGTCCCTCGATCTGCGGCAGAACTCGGACGTGCATGAACGCGTCGTGGCCGAGCTGATCGAGGCGGCAGGGTTGGGGGTCGACTACCGTACGCTCGACGAGCCAAGGCGCGTGGCGCTGCTTGGCGCTGAACTCGACAACATGCGACCGCTTTCTTCACCCCATCTTGTCTACGGTGAAGAGACCGTCACCGAGCTCGCCATGCTGGCCGTCGCTGCCGACGCTCATCGCCGCTATGGGCGGACCGCGATGCCCAACTACGTGATCTCCAAGGCCGATAGCGTCTCGGATGTCCTCGAAGTTGCCGTGCTGCTCAAGGAAGTTGGCCTGCTGCGGCCACGTGAGGGGCGTATCGACGTCGACATCGTGCCGCTGTTCGAGACGATCGGCGACTTGCAGCGGTGCGGGCTCATCATGGAAGCGTTGTTCGGCTTGCCGTTCTACCGCCGCCTGCTTGCCTCACGCGATGACGTTCAGGAGGTGATGCTCGGCTACTCCGACAGCAACAAGGACGGCGGCTATCTGACGTCGACCTGGGAGCTGTACAAGGCTGAACAGACGCTGGTCGAGCTGTTCGGCCGACACGGCATAGGCTTGCGCCTGTTCCATGGGCGCGGCGGGTCGGTCGGCCGCGGCGGCGGGCCGAGCTACGAGGCGATCCTGGCCCAGCCTGCGGGCGCCGTGCAGGGTCAGATCCGAGTCACCGAGCAGGGCGAAGTGATCGGCGCCAAGTACTCCAATGCCGATGTCGGACGGCGCAACCTCGAGATCCTGGCTGCTGCCACCTTCGAAGCGACCTTGCTTGCTTCGGGGCAGCCCGACGTGCCGGCGACCTACCGCGCCGTCGTAGAGGAACTTTCGGCCGAAGCCTACCGAGCCTATCGCGCCCTGGTCCATGAAACCGAAGGCTTTGATCGCTACTTTCGCGAGTCCACGGTGCTGGAGGAGATTGCGACCCTCAACATCGGCAGCCGCCCAGCGTCGCGCTCCAAGCGCCAGGGCATCGAGGATCTGCGGGCCATTCCCTGGGTGTTCAGCTGGGCGCAGTGCCGGTTGATGCTGCCGGCATGGTACGGCTTCGGCTCGGCGGTGAAAGCTTGGCTGGCCAACCATTGCGGCAGTCTTACGACACTGCAGGCGATGCACGAGAGTTGGCCGTTTTTCCGCACCACGCTTTCCAACATGGACATGGTGCTGGCCAAGAGCGACATCGCCATCGCCTCACGCTATGCCGAGCTGGTGACCGATGCCCACCTCCGCCACCGGATCTTCGAACGGTTGAAGCAGGAATGGCGGGACACCATTGAAGTGGTCCTTGCCATCACAGGTCAAGAAACACTGCTTGAGAGCAACCCCTTGCTGGCTCGTTCGATTCGCAACCGTTTCCCCTATATCGACCCCTTGAATCACGTGCAGATCGAGTTGCTGCGGCGCCATCGCGCCGGCGATACGGCGCCCGAGGTCGTTCAGGGCATCCACCTCAGCATCAACGGCATCGCCGCCGGCCTGCGCAACAGCGGCTGAGTGGTCATTTTAGGGAGGACACGACCATGAATTTTCAGAACAAGGTCGCATTGGTCACCGGCGGTAGCAACGGCATCGGGCGAGCCACTGCCTTGGGCTTTGCCTCACACGGTGCCAAGGTGGTGATCGTCGATCGCGATACCGCCGGTGGCGAAGCGACTGCCGGCGTCATTCGTCAACGAGGCGGTGACGCGTTGTTCGTGCAAGCCGATGTGACCGACGCCCAGTCGGTGCAGGCTTATGTGCGGAAGACGGTCGAGGCCTACGGGCGGATCGACTGCTTTCACAACAATGCCGGCATCGAAGGCAAGATCGCGCAGACGGCCGACTACGAGGAGGCGATGTTCGATGCCGTGATGGCCGTGAACGTCCGCGGCGTGTTCCTCGGCCTGAAGTACGTCATCGGGCAGATGCTGGCGCAGAAGAGCGGTGGTGCGATCGTCAACACGGCGTCGACGGCGGGCCTCATGGGCTCGCCCGGCATGCCGGCCTACGTCGCCTCCAAGCACGCCGTGCTCGGCCTCACCAAGACGGCGTCCGGCGAGGTGGCACGCCAGGGCATCCGTGTGAACGCCGTATGTCCGGGCCCGATCGAGACACGCATGATCCAGGACCTGCAGAAACAGCTCAATCCGGAGAACCCCGACAAGGTCGCCGCCAACTACCGGGCGTCGATTCCGCTTGGGCGCTACGGTACCGCCGACGAGGTGGCCAACACCGTGCTCTTCCTCTGCTCCGACATCGCCGGCAACATCACCGGTGCTCATTTTGTGGTCGATGGTGGCCGAACCTCGACGCCAGGCGCGGTGACGTCGATGAACCGCTGAGAGTGGTCAGTTCGCGGTCATGCCGCCGTCGATCACCAATTCACTGCCCGTGACCCAGGAAGATTCGTCGGAGGCGAGATAGAGGCAGCCGGCGGCGATGTCGTAGGGCGCGCCGAACCGACCGAGTGGTGTTGCCTCCAGGCGCTTGCGCGCCACTTCTGGGTTGGAGTGACCGGGTGCGGTCATCGGCGTGTCGACGAAGCCGGGATGGATCGAGTTCACGCGGATCTTGTCGGGTGCATATTGGATGGCGGCAGCCTTGGAGAAGATACGCACAGCGCCCTTCGAGGCGTGATAGGCGGCGTTGGCGTGGCTGCCGACGATGCCGCAGATCGACGAGATATTGATGATCGAACCGCCGCCTGCGCGGGTCATGGCCGGGATGACGGCCTTTGTCCCGAGGAATACGCCGGTAGCATTGATCTCCATCACCCAGTTCCACTGCTCGAGCGTCTGCTCGGCAAGCCGCGGGCCGGCCGTCTGTCCCGCCTGGACGTTGAGCTTGGGGTCACGGCCCGAGATGCCAGCGATGTTGCACAGGATGTCGACACGGCCGTGTGTCCGCTCGGTCTGGTCGACGATCGCGGCCCATTGCCCCTCGCTGCGGACATCCTGTTCGGTGAATGTCGCGCTTCCGCCCGTCGACGTGATTTCCTTCGCGACCGTCCTGCCGAGCGTCGTGTTGCTGTCGGTCAGCAGAACCGATGCGCCGTGCTGCGCAAACAACCGGGCGGTCGCCGCACCGATGCCTGACGCGCCACCTGTGACGATTGCGACCTTGCGCAAAAGCCTCTTGCCCGGCTCCATGGTTCGTCTCCTCGTTTACCCGCCGCTAGTCTGACACATCGCTAGGGACCCGACACATGAACGTGCTGACAAGGCCGCGCGCCGACTCCCAGGAAATCGTGGCCTCCTGGGTGGGAACGTTTGGAGGTGCCCTGCAATGCGGCAGCGGCATAGCAGGTCTGCTGGCCAACGAATGCCATTGGCGCGACGTGCTCGCCTTCACTTGGCAGGTCCTGACCGAAAGTGGCGCTGCGGCGATCGAGGCTGCGCTGACGTCGACCCTGGCGCGTACCAAGCCCAGTAATATTCACATCCCGGTCGGGCGATCCCAACCGCGGCGTGTGAGTCGCGCGGGCGTCGACTGCATCGAAGCGATCTTCGAGTTCGAGACGACGTTCGGCCGGGCCAACGCCGTGGTGCGGCTGGTCGAGGAAGCCGATGGCGTCTGGCGTGCCTGGACGCTCCTGACGACGCTCGAGGAACTGCATGGCTACCCCGACGGCCGGCCGCGCGCGGTGAGCGACGCCGAGAAGTATTCGCGTGACTTCGGCGGCGAGAACTGGCTCGACCAGCGGCACAAATCTGTCGCTTATGCCAATCATGATCCGGCGGTGCTGGTGGTGGGTGGGGGCCAGGCCGGGTTGTCGGTGGCGGCACGACTCAGCCATCTTGGGGTCGATACCCTGATCATCGATCGACTGCCGCGTATCGGCGACAATTGGCGGCTCCGCTATCATTCGCTCACCCTGCACAACGAGGTGCATGTCAACCATCTGCCGCTAATGCCATTCCCACCGACTTGGCCTGTGTTCATCCCCAAGGACAAGCTCGCCAACTGGTTCGAATCCTACGTCGAGAGCTTGGAGTTGAACTACTGGACGGGAACCGAGCTGGCGAACGCCGCCTATGACGAACGGGATGGACGATGGACGGCAAAGTTGCGGCGCAGTGACGGCAGCGAGCGCACATTGCGGCCGCGTCACATCATTGTTGCCACGGGCGTGAGTGGCACGCCGATCTGGCCGTCGATACCTGGACTCGACGCCTTCAAAGGTACCTTGCTGCATTCCGGCAACTACACCAGCGGTGCGGTTTGGAAGGATCGCAAGACGTTGGTGATCGGCACCGGCAACAGCGGTCACGACGTGGCTCAGGATCTGTGCGCCAGCGGGGCGGATGTCACCATGGCCCAACGCAGCCCGACCTATGTCGTGAGCATTCGCGAGGCGCAAAAGGTCTACTCGATCTACGCCGAAGGCCTGCCGTTTGCCGACTGCGACCTGCTTGCGGCCTCGATGCCCTATCCCGTGCTGCGCCGCGCCTACCAATTGTCGACCGCCGAAATGCGCGAGGTCGACCGCGACTTGCTACAAGGCCTGGAGAAGCGCGGTTTCCGCCTCACCTATGGCGAGGACGACACCGGCTTCCAGATGATGTATCTGCGGCGCGGCGGCGGCTACTACTTCAATGTCGGTTGTTCGGACATGATCGTCGACGGCCGCGTGCAGCTGCTGCAGTACGGCACCATCGAGCGTTTCGTGCCAGAAGGCGTGGCGCTACGCGACGGCACGACGCGACCGCTCGACCTGGTGGTGGTGGCGACCGGCTACGAGACTCAGCAGCACTTTGTGCGCAGCACCATGGGCGATCCAGTGGCCGACCGCATCGGGCCGGTCTGGGGGTTCGACGACGGCGGCGAGTTGCGCAACATGTGGCGGCCGACCAACCAGCCCGGCCTCTGGTTCACCGCCGGCAGCCTGGCACAGTGCCGTATCTATTCGCGATATCTCGCGTTGCAGATCAAGGCGCGCGAGGATGGGCTGATCGCCTGATGGGCCGTGTTGCCGACGAGAATGACTGCAGCGATTTGCAGCTTGTTGTTGTCCATTGCGGCCTGGTTTGTCATCCTTCCGAATGAGCACAGGGCGTCATTCCGAGGAGGGGCAGGCCAATGACGAGCAGGGTCGACATTGAGAAAAGCATAACATCGCTCTTCGCTGCGCGACTGCGTGGTGATCTCGAAGGCGTGATGAGAGAACTTGCGCCCGACGCGACATTTCGATTCAACGGCCGTGGCACTCGTGTTGCGGCATTGGGACAGCCTTCAAAGGGTACGGCTGCGATCAAGCCGATCGTCCAACAGTTGATAGACACGTGGCGGTTCGACGATTGGCGACAGCGCACCTTGCTGATCGATGGCGAACGAGCGCTTCTCCATTGGTCGGCTGTCGTCACCTGCATTCCAACCGGACGAACCGAGCGCTTCGACGTTTTCGACCTCATCACGTTTCACAACGGGAAGATCGTCGACTATCATCAGAGCACGGATACTGCGCTCATGATGGCGCTTGCCGGTTAGAACGTAATGGGTTCGACTGGCCTCGGCTGAACCCATCATCCCATCTCTTTTCGTTCCAGACATCGTTACGGCGCTCTTCAAGGCTGGCACTCAGGCGAGCCGAAGCTCGCGATAGCCGTCGGCTGCGACCCGATCGCAGCGCGCGCGGTAGGCTGGAGCACTGCCGCTGTAACGGGCGATGATGCGGGTCTGCTTGCCGTCGACGTTGCGGTTGATGCCGGTCATCCAAGAGTCGATCTCGTTGGAGAGCAGGCCGACGCCCAACGCCTTGACGTGATCGGTCCACGACGCCACGCCTTCGGGTGTCGCTTCGATACGTGTGACGTGCTGGTCGCGCGCATGACGGAGCAAGCCTGCCACCCATTCGACGCTGTATTCGATGCTGCGCGGGATGTTGCCCAGTGCCGTATGGGGGCCCATTTGCATCATCATGTTGGGAAAGCCTTCGACCATCAGGCCGAGATAGGTTTGGGGCCCGCCCTGCCACTTGTCTCTGAGCTTCAATCCATCGACGCCCCGAAAATCGATGCGGTCGAAGGCGCCGGTGATGGCGTCGAAGCCCGTGGCATAGATGATGATGTCGAACTCACGCTCGACCGCGTTGGTCTTGATGCCCCGTGACGTGATGCGCTCGATCGGCGTCTGGTTGATATCGACCAGCTCGACGTTGGGTTGATTGTAGACCTCGTAGTACTTGGTCTCGAGAGGCACGCGACGGGTGCCGAAGCCGTGGTTTTTCGGAATCAGCTTCTCGGCCACCGCCTGGTTCTTGACGCGTTGGCGGATTTTGCGGGCGACGAAGTCGCTGACCAAGGCATTGGCCTTGCGGTCGATCAATATGTCGCGGAAGTTACCCTGCCAGAGCCCGAAGCCGCGGTTGTTGTACAGCTTCTCCCACAGAGCCTCGCGTTCCTCGGATGTGACCTCCATGGCCGACCGCGGATCGGGCGTATGCAGGAAGCAGGCGAAGGTCTCGCGACAGCGCGCGAAGATCTCCGGATAGTGGCCGCGGATCTCCGCCATCTCTTCTCTCGAGATCTCGGCATTGTGCAGGGGCACGCACCAGTTGGGCGTGCGTTGAAACACCGTGAGATGGCCGGCCGTCTTGGCGACCTCCTGGATAGTCTGCACGCCGGTGGCGCCGGTGCCGATGACGGCGACGCGTTTGCCCGCGAAGTTCACTGGCTCGTGCGGCCAACGCGCGGTGTGGCAGGACTGACCTTTGAAGCTGTCGACCCCATCGATCTTGGGCATGGTAGGCGCCGACAAGGGGCCGATGGCGGTTATGAGGAAGCGCGAGGTATGGCAGCTGCCATCCTCCAGGGTCACCAGCCAGCTTCGCGAATTTTCGCGGTAGTGTGCCGCTGACACGCGGCTCTTGAACTGGATGTCGCGACGCAGATCGAATTTGTCGGCGACATAGTTGAGGTAGCGTAGGGTTTGCGGCTGGCCCGAGAAGTGCTCGGTCCAATGCCACTCGTCGAGCAATTCCTGCGAAAAGGAAAAGCCGTAGGAGTAGCTTTCCGAATCGAAGCGCGCACCTGGATAGCGGTTCCAGTACCAGGTCCCGCCGACACCGGTCCCAGCCTCGAACACGCGTACCCGCAGCCCCAGTTCGCGTAGGCGATAGAGCTGATACATGCCGGAGATGCCGGCTCCGATGATGATGGCGTCGTAGTCCGACACCTCGGGCTTATTCGTCAGCGCGCGACTCCCTGATACGGCGGGTACCCTGGAATACCGGTTTGATGGGATCCATTACGAAGCGGATGCGCGGCAGGTCGGTATCGACCGTGCAGCAGGTGCCGACAATCGGATCGGCGAGCTGAAGCGAGGCGGCATTCCAGGCTGCCGCGTCGAACGTCGCGACTTGCGGCTTGCCTCGCTCGGCCTTGTAGAAGGTGTACTTGGGATCGACCTGGATCAGCAGCGGTTGAGTCTGGCCGTCGAGTGGTGCGTTGGCCGCGGTCACCCAGTTGATGTATTGGACGTCGCTGCCGGCAACAGGCTGGGGATCGATCAAGGCGCAGTCGAGGATAGTCTTGCCGGTCTTCCTCACCGTGCCGCTGACGCGATCGTGCCGGCGCAGGAACTTGACCTCGCCCGCCTCGACTGGAAGGCCCCAGCGGCCTTTAAGCTCCTTGGCAGCCGCCTCGCTGCTCGCCACCGCACCCAGTAGGAAGCCGCGAGGATGCGCGCCGGCCCGGCTGCCCAGCCGCAGCACAGCGAGATTGAAGGACCCGACCGGACTGTCCGAATATCGCGTCACCGCGAGGGCCACATACGAAGGAAGCGCCGGGTGCATCGCCTTGGGCAGCAGCCCGTCGGTCGTGCTGCGCGGCACCTCGATCAGGAGCTGCAGCATCTCGGCCTTGGGCAAGGTCCACGCCTCAGTGTCGAGGTTGGCAAGCGTCGGCAGCGCCTTGGTGTTCTGCGTGATGTCGAGTGTTCCGTAGAGGGGCATGATCTACTCCGCCGCGACCTTCGCGGCCGGCTTCTTGGCAAAGTGCGGCATCACTTCCTTGGCGAACAGCTTGAGGCTTGCCATCACCTGCTCCTGCGGCACCACCTCGTTGGCGTTCAGAATGAAGTTGATGCAGTCGACACCGAGCGATTCCCACTTCTTGACGGCGCGGATGATGCGCGCCGGATCGCCGTACGCCATGCCTTCGGTCTGTTGCTCGCTGGCGTCGGGTCCCGTGGCGGCGCGGCGCAGCGCCGGCAGGAGGCCGAGCGACTGGTAGGATGGCGAGGAGTAGACCTCGCGGGTCGAGATCAGCTGCGTGGCGAGATAGTTGAAAGTGTTGCCCAGTCGCTTGCCCATCTCCACGCCGGTCTTCTCGTCCTCGTGGCAGAACAGGAAGTTGGTGGTGGCGACCTGCTCGTTCACAAAGGCGCCGACCGGCTCGCATTGCTTGATGCGCCGGCGGTATTCCCTGATCTTCTTCTCCTGCTCCTCGAAACCCGCGAAGGAGAGGCCGAGGCTGCCCAGCCCGCGGTCGGCGGCGTCGATCTCCGTACCTGGGCTGGTGACCGCGACCCACATCGGCGGATGAGGCTTTTGGTAGGGTTTCGGCAGGATGGTGCGCTCGGGCATCGACCAGAACTCACCCTGATAGGCGAAAGTCTCCTGCATCCACATCTTAGGCAGGCAGCGCACGAACTCGTCCCAGCTCTTCTTGGTGGTGTCGGGATTGGCGCGAAACCCGCCCAGCTCGGTCCAGGTGGCGGAGCGGCCGGTACCGACATGCAGCCGTCCGCCCGACAGGATGTCGAGGGTCGCGGTCTTCTCGGCGATCTTGATCGGGTGATTGAACTCCGGCACGCAGACCACGATGCCGTGGCCGACCTGGATGTTCTTGGTGATCATGGCGCAGGCCGTAAGGAACAGCTCGGGCGCCGAGCAATGGGAATATTCTTCGAGGAAGTGGTGCTCGACCGCCCAGACATGGTCGAAGCCCAGCTCGTCGGCCAGCTTCACCTGCTCGAGACAATTGTTGTAGACGGTCCGCTCTTTCTCCGGCGTCCAGGGGCGCGGAATGGAGATCTCGTAGAACAGGCCGAACTTCATTTGGCGTCCTCCTCGTCCGTCGTCCCGACCAGGGCCCTATAGGGGCGATCGGAGAGGCCCTCTCTCCGCGACAAGCCGCTGATCGTTGACGTGAGGCACTTCGACTTCACTGCTCATCGAGCGGCTTCGCTCGGCACGACGTGCAATTTCCTGGTTCGAAACGCTAAGCTTGTCCGCGGGCTTAAGCAACAGCACCATGGGATCGGAGGGCGAAATCGAAGATGACGAAACTGGCAGGCAAGGTGGCGGTCGTGACCGGCGGGGCAAGCGGCATGGGACGCGCCACCGTGATGCGCTTTCTGGCCGGCGGCGCCAAGGTAGTGGTGGCTGACCTCAACGCGGCCAATGGCGCGGAGACGATTGCCGTGGCGAAGGCGCAAGGCCATAGCGACAACATCGCCTTCGTGCGTTGCGACGTGGCCAAGGAATCCGACGTCGCCGCGCTGGTCGCCGAAGCCGAGAAGCGCTTCGGCCGACTCGATATTGCTTACCTGAACGCCGGCGTCGGCGGCGCCTTCGGGCCGATCGCCGAAACCAATGTCGAGGACTGGGACTACACCTTCGCCGTGCTCGTGCGCTCGGTGTTTCTCGGCATGAAGCATGCGTCGGTCGCCATGAAACGGCACGGCGCAGGTGGCGTGATCCTGGTCACGGCCTCCATCGCCGGCATGGTGGGCGGTGGTGGTAGTCACGCCTATTCATCGGCCAAGGCTGCCGTCATCAGCCTGATCGACAATGTTGCGGCCGAGCTGGCGTCCGACCGCATCCGCGTCGTCGGCATTGCGCCGGGAGTCATCTCGACTCCTTTGGTTCATCGCGGCAAACCCGAAAAATACGAGAAGCAGTTCGGTCATCAGCCGTGGCCGGATCGTGGTGAACCTGACTGCATCGCCGATGTCGCGACCTTTCTGTGTTCCGACGACGCGCGCTTCATTACCGGCGAGACCATCAAGGTCGACGGCGGCCTGCTGGCGCAGGGTATCGCGCTGTGGGGTACCGGGCGAAACAACACCTTCATGAAGAGCGCCGGCGTCAATCGCGGCACGACTGGCGAGGCCATGGTCGTGCGCAACCTGAGGGACAGACCATGAGCGAAGCCGAAAAGCTCCACCGCCATCTGATCGGTCAACAGGGTTCACGTCGGTCGCTGAACACGCCGGCGCTGGTGCTTGACCTCGATATGCTCGACCGCAACATTGCCGAGATGGCGGCGTTTGCCAAAGCGCACAACGTCAAGCTTCGACCCCATTCAAAGACTCACAAATCGGCCGACATCTCGCGCCGGCAGATCGCCGCCGGCGCGCTCGGCGTCTGCTGCGCCAAGCTGGGCGAGGCCGAGGCGTTGGGTGAAGCGGGCATCGAAAGCCTGCACGTCACCTCGCCGGTAGTGACGCCGCCGGCGATCGATCGGCTGATGGCGCTCAATGGCAAGGTCCGAGATCTGATGGTGGTGGTTGACCATCCCGCCAATGCCGAATCGTTGGCCACCGCGGCCGCCAAGGCGGGCAAGCGGCTCACCGTGATAGTCGACATCGATCCGGGCATGCATCGCACCGGCGTTGCGACACCCGACGGCGTTGTCGAACTGGTGAAGAAGGTGACGGGCCTCAAGGCTCTAAGATATGCCGGAGTGCAGTTCTATTGCGGCCGCCATCAGCACATCGTCGATTTCAAGCAGCGCAAGGCCGAGATCGAGGAGCGCACCGAGTATCTCAAGAACATCCTGGCTAAGCTCGATGCCGCCGGCCTCGGGCCTGCCATCGTCACCGGCTCGGGGACCGGCACGCACTTCATCGACGCCAAGCTCGGCGTCTTCACCGAGCTGCAGGTCGGCTCCTACGTCTTCATGGATCACGATTACAACGTCTGCGACCTGCGCGGCCTCGACAAGCCGACCTTCGAGCAGGCGCTGCAGATCGATGCCCGGGTAGTGAGCGCCAACACGCCGGGCCTGGTCACAGTCGACGCCGGCCTCAAGGCCATGGCGACCGAGAAGGGCCCGCCGATGATCTTGAAAGGGGCGGTCGATGGCTCGACCACGCGCTTCATGGGCGACGAGCACCTCGCGGTGATCGCGCCCGAGGGCAAGGCCACCCCCGGATTGGCGGAGCAGGTGATCCTGACCCCGCCGCATTGCGATCCCACGGTCAATCTCTACGAGAGCTATCACGTGGTGAAGGGCGATACGCTGGTCGATATCTGGCCGGTGACGGCGCGCGGCCGCTCGCGCTGACCGAGTCGGCGCGACGAAAAAGGGGCCGTTCCGAGGAACGACCCCCTTCCGGACCTTCGCGACCTGAACAACCTCGAAAATCGGCCCGTCGCGTCGCCGCTTCAGGCAATCTCCGCGCGGTCGTACGAACCGCCTGGTCTACCAGCCTCGCAGACCACAGAAGCCGCTTGCGCGTTCCCTCTGATCCCGCCGCGGCGCGCCCTTTCGGATCGTCACCGCGCCTGAAGCCGGTCGCCGAGTTTGGTCTTTTTTGGAGAGAGAACCGGGGTTCAGCCAACCACTGCTCTCGGATTGTTCGATAGCACGACTCGCTGACGCGATCCGGCAGATTCCATCAGTTACCGTCGGTGCATTAGGTGGAAAACGAACATAAGATTCGGGCCGATCGCATATGTCGTGTGCGTCCGCCTGCACCGTACAAAGTCTGTGGATCGCACGAGCACGAACGATCACGCACTCGACCTCACCGCGGCTCCACTCGGCGATGAATGACAGGGCTGCTGTTCGTGGAGTCGCCGACCAGCAACCCACCCTTCCAGGTGCGTGCGAGCAGGACGATTGCCAGCATGCCGACGGCGCTGACGATGAACATGCCGAGAAAGGCCTTCTGGCCCCAATCGGCATAGAGCAGGCCGGCAAGCTGAAAGACCACCGCCTGGGCGGCGCCGGTACCGATCGCGGCGTAGACGCTTTGGCCGAGCGCCACGCCCGACGATGGCAATGCGCGCTGAATGAAGGCCATGGCGCCGAGATGGCAGGCAGCGAAGGTGCCGGCGTGCAGCGCCTGCAACAGGACCAGCGCCCACAGCTCGGTCGTGAAGGCCATTGCCAGCCAGCGCACCATAGCGCAGCCCAGCGCCAAGCCGACCATGCCACAGACACCCAGCCGTGCGATCAACCAGCCGCTCGCCAGCATCGGCAGGATCTCGATGGCGACGCTTTCCCCCCACAGCAGACCGATGGTGACGTCATCGATACCGGCGTCGCGCCAGGTGAGCGTGCCGAAGCTGTAGAGCAGCGCGTGGCTGGCTTGGCAGCAGCCGGCAGCAACCATGAACAATAGGAACGGCTTGGAACGCAACAGATCGGGGATGCCGAATGGCGCGTGCCGGGCACCGTCGGCGCGCTGTCCGTCGGTCGTTGGCAGCAACAGCGCCAAGGGCGCCAACAGCACGATGCCGGCGAACCCGACATAGAGAACCCATGCCGGACCGTTTCGGTCGACGGCAACGCCGCACGCCACCGCGCCCACGATGAAGGCAAGCGACCCCCAAGCGCGCAGCTTGCCATAGGTGAAGCCACGGGCCTTTGTTTCGTTCACCAGCACGCCGTCATAGAGCGCCAACGCCGGCGCCCACACGCTGCCCCATACCAAGGTGACGAGAAGAATGGCGAGGAAGGGGTGGGCGAACTGATAGCCCGTCATCAGCACCGTAGCGACCGCCGCCAATGCCAGGATGACCCCTCGGACATTGCCGATCCGGTGCGCCAACCAGCCGATGGCCAAGGTTGCCGCGATGCTCACCAACTGGCGGCTCATGAACAAGGTGCCGATCTCGGCATCGTCGACGCCGCGATCACGCAGCCATACCGGCCAGTAGCTCATGAAGGCGCCGGCCGCGAAGAAGTAGGCCCCGCCATACCCCGACAGCCTGATCGCCGTCAGCCAACGCGCCATCAGGCGCTGAACTCGCGTCGCACTTGGTCGGTGTGCTGGCCGACCGTGGGCACCTCGCCCAGCCGCTCGGGCTGACCCGGCCAGGAGGCGGCGAGGGCCGGGATCGAGACCTCGCCTGTGCTCGATGAGAAAACCATGCGGCGAAGCTGCGGATGGACGGAAAGATCGCCGACCGAGCTGACGCGCGCCCAGGCGATCTGCGCGGCATCGAGGCGCGTCGCCAGAGCAGCGAAGGTCTGTCCGCCAAAGCTTTGCTGCACGATGGCATTGGTGCTGTCGCGCCGCGCGTTGCGTGCTTGGTTGGTGGCGTAGTCGGGATCCTTCTCGAGGCCCGGTCGGTCGAGCACGCCATGGCACAGCCGCTCGAATTCGCGGTCGTTCTGGATCGAGATCAGCACCGGCACCTTGTCGGCCGTCTGGTAGACGCCGTAGGGTGCAATGAAGGGATGGGTGAGTCCCAGTCGCGGCCAGTCGTAGTTGGAATAGTCCTTTGCCAGCATCGGCACGGTCATCCACTCGGCCATGGCCGAGAACAGCGACACAGAGATGGCGCGGCCCTCTCCGGTTTTCTGGCGCGCCAGCAGTGCCTCCAGCACGGCGGCATGGGCGTACATGCCGGTGCCGATGTCGGTAGCCGATATGCCGACGCGGCCTGGGCCTTCGGCCGTACCGGTGATCGAAGCCAGCCCGCTTTCGGCCTGCACCAAGAGATCATAGGCGCGACGATCCTTGTACGGACCGTGGTCGCCGTAGCCGGAGATGTCGACGGTGATCAGTCGCTTGTGTTCCGCGCGCATGGCAGCCGAGCCGAAGCCTGCACGTTCGGCAGCACCCGGCGCCAGGTTCTGGATCAGCACGTCGGCCTTGGCGATCAGGCGGTGCAGCAGCGCAAGGTCGTCCTCGCGCTTGAAATCGAGGGTCACCGATTGCTTGCCACGATTCAGCCAAACGAAGTAGCTCGACTGGCCGTTGACGTAGCCATCGTAGGCTCGGGCGAAATCGCCCTCCGGCCGCTCGATTTTCAGTACTCGCGCCCCGGCGTCAGCCAGGCGCGCCGAGCAATAGGGAGCGGCCACCGCCTGCTCCACGCTGATGACCAGCAAATCGTCCAAGGCTCCGGACATCGTTCAGTGTCTCTCCAGGTTACGGCACCGGACTGATGCCATAAGTTGGCGCTTCGACTACCACGAGGTTGTCGAAATTTCCGCTGTCTTCTACGGTCATCGGTCACGTTCGCATAGGAGAAGTCCGTGCCACACCTCAGTCCGGCAGAGTTCTATGCCGCCAAACACATGACGGCTGACAAGGCGGTTTCGACGATTGCCGATGGCGAGACCGTCGCGGTCGGCATGGCGATCGGCCAGCCACCGGCGCTGCTGGAGGCGATCGCCGCCCGGCTGCGCGCCAACCACCTCAAGCGCATCCGCCTCTACTACAAGATCGCCATGGAACCGCTGGCCAAGTCGTTGCTGGCCGAAGACGTGATCGAGAAGGTCGATGCACATAGCTTCTTCATCGGCGCGCCGGACCACGAGATCATCAAGCGCCAGGCGAAGACGGGGAGAAAGTTGTTGAGTTTCGTCCCGGTGCACTTCAGCCAGATTCCCAGGCTGTTCGAGGAGATCATCTCGCTCGACACGTTCGTGGTGACGGTCTCACCCATGGACAAGGCAGGTTTCTTCTCACTCGGCACCAACAACGACTTCTCGTCGGTTGCCGCCCGGTGTGCCAAGCGGCTGATCGTCGAAGTCAATCGCCACATGCCGCGAGTCTTCGGCCAGTCGCAGATCCATGTCAGCGAGGTCTCGGCTTTGGTCGAGAATCACCTGCCTCTGGTCGAAGCCGGCGCGACCGAGCCGTCGGAGGCGGGCCGTACCATCGGCGCCGCCGTGGCGCCGATGGTACCCAATGGTGCGACTATCCAGCTCGGTATCGGCAAGATCCCGTCCGGTGTTGCGGCGGCTTTGGAGAAACACGCTGACCTCGGAATTCACACCGAACTCTTCTCGCCGGCCATGGCCGATCTGATCGGCAAGGGCGTCATTACCGGCCACCGCAAGACCCTTCATCCTCGCAAGCACGTTTTCACGGTGGCTTTCGGAACCGCCCAATCCTACGCCTTCATGAACGACAATCCGGCTTTCGAAAGTTACCCGTCGTCCTACGTGAATGACGCACGCACGATCGCGCAGAATGACGATTTCATTTCGATCAACACCGCCATCGAGATCGACCTCTATGGCCAGGTGAACGCCGAGTTCATTGGCGATCACGAGTACAGCGGCTCGGGTGGCCAGTTCGACTTCGTCAAGGGCGCTTCACTGGCCAAGCGCGGCAAGTCGATCATCGCCCTGCAATCAACGGCCAAAAGGGGCACGGTCTCGAGCATCGTGCCCAAGGTCGCCATGGTGACGGATGTGCGCATGGACGTCGAATGGGTCGTCACCGAGTACGGCGCCGTCAACCTTCGTGGCAAGTCCACCAGGGAGCGCGCCGAAGCGTTGATCGCCATCGCTCATCCCGACTTTCGCGGCGAGCTCTTGGCAGCGGCCCGCAAGATCACCCTTGTCTGAGAGGCCCGTCATGCCGCTCATCAAGACATCGCTGACGGACGACATCGGCACGATCGGCTTCGATCGCGAGGCCAAGCGCAACGCACTGAGCGCCGGCTTGATCGCTGAAACCATCGCTGCACTCGACGACCTCGAGGCAAGGAAGGCTCGTGCCGTGATCCTGCGCAGCGTCGTGGCCGGCAAGGTTTGGTCGGCCGGACACGACGTCGAGGAGCTGCCCAGAGCCAACGTCGATCCGTTGCCCTACAGCGACCCGCTCGAGCAACTGTTGCGCGCCGTCAAGGCTTTCCCGGCGCCGGTCATCGCCATGGTGCACGGCACGGTGTGGGGTGGCGCCTGCGACCTCGTCATGGCCTGCGATCTTGTCTATGGCGACGAGACCTGTGCCTTCGCCATTACGCCGGCCAAGCTCGGCCTGCCCTACAATGTGGCGGGATTTCTGAATTTCATGAGTCGCCTGCCGCTGAACGTCGTCAAGGAGATGTTCTTTGCGGCCGAACCGGTGCCGGCTGAACGGGCCGAGCGCGTCGGCATCGTCAACAGGATCGTGCCCGCTGCCGACCTCGAGCAGACCGTCTACGACATGGCGCGCACCTTCACGACGCGCTCTGCCGCTGCGATCGCCGCGGCGAAAGAGTCGATCCGGGTGCTGAGCGAATCCGCGCCGATCAACCCTGCGACGTTCGAGTACCTGCACGGTTTGAGACGCGACGTGTATTTCGGGCCCGACTACCACGAAGGCACGGCGGCCTTCCTGGAGAAGCGCGAGCCGAAATTCTGACGGCCGGCGAACGACTGCAGGTATCAACTCAGGGTCTCGAGTAGTCGCACCAGGAGTTGAGCGCGTGGCACCAACGAGGAGAAGGTGATCTGTTCGTCGAGCGCATGGGCGCCGCGGCCGTCGGCGCCGAGTCCGTCCAGAGTCGGGATGCCGAGGGCCGCAGGGAAATTGCCGTCGCTTACACCACCGGTGAGTGGCGTATCTTCGAGCACGAAGCCGACCTCGGCGGCGCAGGCCTTGGCCTGCTCGAATAGGGAGGCGATGCCGGCGTTCTTGGCGTAGGGCGGCCGGTTGATGCCGCCCACTACCTCGATGCGACAGTCGGGGTTGAACGGCTTGCGCTGTCGGACGCGACTGACGACGGCGTCGACATCGATGCCGGGAGGCACGCGCAAGTCGATGGTGGCCGTCGCCAGCGCCGGCACGACATTGGGCGCGCTACCGCCGTTTGCCATGCCGACCACCACCGAGACGCCGGTGGCGTAGTCTGTCATCGCCTCCAGGTCGAGGATTTGGCGGGCGAGTTCATGCAACGCACTGCGGCCGTCCTGCGGCCGCGAGCCGGCATGGCTGGCGCGACCGGTAATGGTCATGTCGAAGCGTCCCCAGCCTTTGCGTGCCGTCACGCACTTGCCGCCGTCGCGCGCCGGCTCCATGACCAGCACGTACTTGGACTTGCGCGCCGCCGCCTCGATCGCGGCGCGACTGGTCGGGCTGCCGACCTCCTCCTCCGGGACATAGAGCACGCGCACTGGCAGCTTGGTTCGCCGACCTTGGCGTACGAAGTGCTGCAGGGCGTAGAAGGCCATATAGGAGCCGGCCTTCATGTCATAGATGCCGGGCCCGAATACCGCGTCGCCCTCGCGTCGAAAGACATGGGTGGTGGCCAGAGCCCCGATCGGATGCACGGTATCGAGATGGCCGAGGATCAGGATTCCTGACTCGTCTTCGCCACCCCATGGTGCGCGCGCTTCGAGGACGTCGCCGAAGCCGTCGCGACCAGGCGTCCGCCTGGTCGGCGCGCCGATCCGCGCCAGATCGCCTTCGACGACGTCGACCAAGCGGTTGACAGCGACGCCGTCATGGCTCGGCGTCTCGATCTCGACCCAACGGCGGATGCCGGCCAGGATCTCCTCTCCGTCGAAGGTCGGTATGTTGGAACGGGCGTCGGTCATCGGTACCTCCACGTCACTCTTCGCGCACGATCAGGCTGCCGGTGGGATGCACTTCGGCAGTCTGGCGCGGCAGCAGCAATGTCGTCGCATCGAGTTGGGTGATGATGGCGGGACCGGCGATGCGTGTTCCGGCGCCAAGACGGCCTCTGGCATAGATCGGCGCCTCGACGATGCCGCTGTCGAGATAGATCGCTTGCCGGCCGGTCATCGCCTCGCGCGGATCGCCGCCTGGCTCGAGTTCGCTCAACCTCGGCTGTGGCAGCGCGCCGCTGGCGTCGACGCGCAGGGTCACGATCTCGACCGGCGTATCCTCCTGCGCGAACGTGTAAGTGGAGCGGTGCAGTTCGTGGAAGCGGCGAACGGTTTCACTTACCGCCGCCGCGTCGACTGCGGTGCCCGGCCAGTCGACGGTGAGCTCGAATCCTTGATGCTCGTAACGCAGGCTGGCGCTCCATGCGGTTCGGCGGGACTCCGTTGCGACGTTCTCGCGCTCGAACCAGTGGGCGGCGTCCTGTTGCAGGCCGGCGAAGACCGTTGCCATCTGTGCCAAGTCGAAACGGCCCTGCTGCTGCAAGCAGGTGCGCGCAAAATCAGCTTTGAGGTTGGATACCAACAGGCCGAGTGCCGACAGCACGCCGGGTGAGGGCGCGATGAGTTGCGTGCGGATCCCGAGTAGGCGGGCCAGCGCGCCGCCATGCAAGGGGCCCGCGCCGCCAAACGGAACGAGCGCGAAGTCGCGCGGATCGTGGCCGCGCTCGACCGATACGATGCGGATGGCACCCACCATGTGGCTGTCGGCGATCGCCAGGATGCCACGCGCCGCCGTCATGATGTCGAGCCCTAACGGCTCGGCAACGCGCGTCGCCACGGCGCGCTGGGCAGCCTCGAGGTCGAGTTCGAAGCTGCCGTCGAGCAGCCAGGGCGGCAGATGGCCCAGCACGAGATGGGCGTCGGTCACGGTCGGCTCACTGCCGCCGCGGCGGTAGCAGCATGGGCCCGGATCCGCTCCGGCGCTTTGCGGGCCGACTGTCAGGGCGCCGGCGCGGCTCACGCGAGCGATCGAGCCGCCGCCGGCGCCGATGGTGACGATGTCCACCATCGGCAGCGGCAAGGGCCACTCACCGACACGGCCGTTGACGGTGACGCTCGGCCGTCCGTCCTTGATCAGGCTGATGTCGGCCGAGGTGCCGCCGATGTCGACGCCGATCAGATCGCCCAAGCCCGCTGCGGCGCCGACAAAAGCCATGCCCACGGCGCCCGCGGCTGGTCCGGACAGTGCCGTCTCGATCGGCGCGCGACGCGCCGTCTCGGTGCCAGCCCCGCCGCCACTCGACTTCATCAGCAGCAGTGGCGCACCCACTTTCGCTTCCTGCAGGCGCTGCTCCAGTCGACCGACATAGGCGGAAACCACCGGCATGACGTAGACATTGAGGATCGTCGCCATGCTGCGTTCGTATTCGCGAAACACCGCCAACACGTCGCTCGAGATCGAGACCAGTGCCTCGGGATGCTCATCACGAACCAGCTCGGCCGCCCGCCGTTCGTGCGCCGCGCTGGCGTAGCTGTGCAGGAAGCAGATGGCGATGGCCGAGACGCCACCGGCCCGCAGCTTGCGCGCCGCGGCACGCACGGCCGCCTCGTCGAGCGGCTCGAGCTGCTGGCCGTCCGGCGCCAGCCGTCCGGCAACCTCGAAGATGCGGCTGGGGGGCACAGGCCGTCGCGGCTTTTCCCAGGCAAACATGTTCGCCCGTCGTGGGATGTCCTGGCGGCCGATCTCGAGAACATGGCGGAAGCCCTCGGTCGTGATCAGCCCCGCCGCGGCGCCTTTGCCCTCCAGGATCATGTTGGTGGCGACGGTCGTGCCGTGCAGCACGCGTCCCACCTGCTCGGGCGCCGCCTTGGCGATGGCGATGCCTTGGCGCACGCCGTCGATGAAGCCGAGCGACGGATCGGCCGGCGTCGTCGAGGTTTTGGCAGTCCACAACTGCCCGGTGTCGATGTCGAGCACCGCAACGTCGGTGAACGTCCCTCCGGTGTCGATGCCGAGCACAGTGCGTCGCGTCGCTGCGGCGCCGTCGAGGACGGTCAT
>VGCQ01000009.1 GCA_016870055.1 Alphaproteobacteria bacterium
CGCGCCCGCTGCGGTGGCGCCGTCGGCGCCGGCCGAACCGCTCGACGACAATCCTTTCACGCCCGACGCGCTGGCGACCGAGCCGCCGCCCGCCGCGGCGCCCGGCGGCCTCACCATCGTGCCGCGCAAGTCGGTGGCCCAGGGCAAACGCGCCGCCAAGGTCGGCCAGCGCGAGCTCGATCTGGTGAGCGGCGAATACCGGCTGCCGCCGCTCGACATCCTGTCGTTGCCCTCGCGCGTGGCCATCGAGACCAAGATCGACGAGGAGGCGCTGGAGCAGAACGCGCGCCTGCTCGAGACCGTGCTCGACGATTTCGGCGTCAAAGGGCAGATCGTGAAGGTGCGGCCGGGGCCGGTGGTGACGCTCTACGAGCTCGAGCCCGCGCCCGGCACCAAGTCGAGTCGCGTCATTGGGCTCGCCGACGACATCGCCCGCTCGATGAGCGCGGTGTCGGCGCGCGTCGCGACCGTGCCTGGGCGCAACGTCATCGGCATCGAGCTGCCCAACGCGCGTCGCGAGACGGTGTTCCTGCGCGAGCTGCTGTCGACCCGCCACTACGAGGACACCCGGCTCAACCTGCCGTTGGCGCTGGGCAAGGACATCGGCGGCGACCCGGTGATCGCCGACCTCGCGCGCATGCCGCATCTGCTGATCGGCGGCACCACCGGCTCGGGCAAGTCGGTGGCGGTCAACACCATGATCCTGTCGCTGCTCTACCGCCTGCCGCCGGATCGCTGCCGCTTCATCATGATCGACCCCAAGATGCTGGAGCTCAGCGTCTACCAGGACATCCCGCATCTGCTGACGCCCGTCGTCACCGAGCCGCGCAAGGCGATCGTGGCGCTGAAGTGGGTGGTGCGCGAGATGGAGGACCGCTATCGCGCCATGAGCGCGTTCGGCGTGCGCAACATCGCGGGCTACAACGAGCGGCTGGGCGAGGCCAAACGCAAGGGCCAGGCGCTGACCCGCCAGGTGCAGACCGGCATCGATCCCGAGACGCGCCGCCCGGTGTTCGAGGAAGAGGAGATCGACCTCACGCCACTGCCCTTCATCGTGGTCATCATCGACGAGATGGCCGACCTGATGCTGGTCGCCGGCAAGGAGATCGAGGCGGCCGTCCAGCGCCTGGCGCAGATGGCGCGCGCCGCCGGCATCCACGTTGTCATGGCGACTCAGCGGCCGTCGGTCGACGTCATCACCGGCACCATCAAGGCCAACTTCCCGACCCGCATCTCCTTCCAGGTCACGTCCAAGATCGACAGCCGCACCATCCTCGGCGAGCAGGGCGGCGAGCAGCTGCTCGGCCAGGGCGACATGCTCTACATGGCCGGCGGCGGCAAGATCGCCCGCGTGCACGGCCCGTTCGTGTCCGACGGCGAAGTCGAGGAGGTGGTGCGCCATCTCCGGGCGCAGGGGGCGCCGGCCTACATCGACTCGGTCACCGACGATCCCGAGGGCGAGGAGGGCGGTCTCGGCCTGCCGGGCGAGGGCGAGGAAGGCGAGAGCGACCAGCTCTACGACCAGGCGGTGGCGCTGGTGGCGCGCGAGCGCAAGTGCAGCACGAGTTTCATCCAGCGCTACCTGCAGATCGGCTACAATCGCGCCGCCCGCATCGTCGAGCGCATGGAGCGCGAGGGCGTGGTCAGCGCGGCCAACCATGTCGGCAAGCGCGAGGTGCTGGCACGCGACATCGACAGTCGCGAGCGATGAGGTCGCGGGTCGGCGCCGTCCCGGCCATGGTGGCAGTCGCGGCGATTTGAGCTACATTGCCCCTTGGGGGCGAACGGGTTGAACGAACCATGACCGACAGCGGAGGGCCGGGAGAGCTGCCGACAGCGGGCGTCCGCCGCCGCCGCCGCATCCCGTTGGTGTGGCTGGTGCCGTTGCTGACCGGCTTGATCGCCCTGTGGCTCGCCTGGGACACCTACTCCAAGAAGGGTCCGACCATCACCGTCGCCTTCGACAGCGCCGCCGGCCTCACCGCGGGTCAGTCCCAGCTCAAGTACAAGAACGTGGTCATGGGCACGGTTAAGGCCATCGGCGTCGCCGCCGACCTCACCCATGTCGTCGTCACGATCGACACCGTGCGCGAGGCCGAGGCGCTCCTGACCGACAAGACGATCTTCTGGGTGGTGAAGCCCGAGCTTTTCGCCGGCAACATCACCGGGCTGGAGACGCTGCTGTCGGGCTCCTACATCGGCATGCGCCCGTCGGCCGAGCCGGGCCAGCTCAAGCGCGACTTCGTCGGCCAGCAGGACCCGCCGGTGCTGCAGGCGTGGGCCAAGGGCACGACCTATCGGCTGGAGACCAAGCGGCTGGGCTCGATCAGCTTGGGCTCGCCGATCTTCTTCCGCGACATCGAGGTCGGCACCGTGCTCGGCTGGGATCTCGGCGACCTCGCCAGCCGGGTCACCATCCATGCCTTCGTGCGCGCGCCGTACGATCAGTACGTGCGTGTCGACTCGTCGTTCTGGAACGCTTCGGGCCTGTCGATGAAGCTCAACGCCGAGGGCATCGCGGTGCAAATGGAATCGCTGCGCGCCCTGCTGCTGGGCGGTATCGCTTTTGACAGTCCGCGCGACAGCGGCCAGCCGGTCGCCGCGGCCAAGCGTCAATTCCCGCTCTATGCCAGCTTCGAGGCGGCGAAGTCGGCGGGCTTCGGCCGGCAGCTTCAGCTGCTGTCGTACTTCCCGGGCTCGGTCGCCGGGCTCGAGGTCGGCGCCGACGTGACGCTGCACGGCATCAAGGTCGGCGAGGTGACCGACGTCTCGCTGCTGTTCGATCCCAAGCTCGACCGCATCGTCGTGCCGGTCCGCTACCGGGTCGAAGCCGACCGCGTCATCAATATCGCCGCCGTCCAGAAGCTCGACGCCCAGTCGCTGGCCGAGAAGATGATCAAGCGCGGCATGCGGGCGACGTTGCAGGCGCCGAGCCTGCTGACCGGCCAGAAGATCGTCGTACTCGAGCGTGTGCCCGACGCGCCGCCGGCCGAGCTGCACCGCGACGGCGACACCTACATCATCCCGACCTCGGAAGTCGGCGGCTTCGACACCATCGCCCGCTCGGCCAACGAGCTCTTGTCCAAGCTCAATCGCATCGACTTCGACAAGATCGGCAAGAACATCGAAAGCGCCACCGTCGGCCTGGACAACACCATCAACGGCCCGCAGCTCAAGGCGACGTTGATCAACCTCGACAAGGCCATGGCGGCAGTGCAGGACTTCACGCGCCGGCTCGACCAGGACGGCGCGCCGGCGCTCAAGCGCCTGCCCGCCATCGCCAGCGAGCTGCAGGAAGCCATCGCCAAGGCCAACCGGTTGTTCGGCTCGATCAATGCCGGCTACGGCGACGATTCGCGCTTCCGCCGCGATCTCGACCGGCTGCTGCCGCAGCTGACCGACGCTGCGCGCTCGATCCGCGCCCTGTCCGATCTGCTGTCGCGTCACCCCGAGGCCTTGATCAAGGGCCGCACCAACACGGGCAAGGAATGAACGTGCTGTCACTCGACCGTCGCTGCTTCGCGCTCGGCCTGCCGCTGCTCTTGGCTGCCTGCGGTTCCTCGCCCGAGCCGCGCTACTACACCATCGTGCCGCGCTCCGGCCCGGCCTTGCCGCGCGGGCCCAAGATCGTGCTGCTGAAGGATATCGGTCTGGCAAGCTACCTCGATCGCCGCGAGATCGTGCGCTCGTCGGAGAGCTACAAGCTCGACATCATGGCCAACGACTGGTGGGGCGAGCCGTTAGGCAGCCTGCTCGGCCGCGTCCTGGTGGTCGAGCTGTCGCAACGTTTGCCCGGCAGCACGGTCTACGGCGAGAGCGGCGCCATCAATGCCGACTACAACGTCTCGGTCGGCGTCAACGTCCAGCGCCTCGACGCCGACAAGGCCGGCGCGCTGATCCTGGCCGCCCAGGTCGCCGCCGAGTTCAACCGGCCGCGCCGGCTGGCTGCGCGCAACTTCACCATCGCCAAGCCGCTGCCGACGCCGGACATCCCGGGCTTGGTGGCGGCGATCAGCGATGCGGTGGGCGAATTGGCCGACGGTGTCGCCGCATTGCTGCAGTAGGTGAGAACGCTGCGATGACCCGGCCGCAACTGCGCGAATGCCCGGGCTGCGGGTTGTTCCAGATCGTGCCGGCGATGGAACCAGACACGCGCGCGACCTGCACGCGCTGCGGCACGACACTGCGCGCGACGCGGACCAACTCGCTCGACCGTCATCTGGCGCTGACCCTGGCGGCGATGGTGCTGTTCGCCGTCGTGTGGCTCGCCATGCTGATGAAGGTCTCGACCGCGGGCATCGTGCGGACGACCACGCTCGACTCCGGGCCGGCCGAACTGATCGAACGCGGCCTGTGGCCGCTCGCGATCGCGGTGGCCTTCACCACCGCCTACGCGCCGCTCGGCAAGTTCCTGGCCACGCTCTACGTGCTGATCGGGCTCAAGATGCGCCGTCCGCCGCCCAACCTGCGCGACGCCTTCCTGTTTTCGCGCCGGCTCAACACCTGGTGCATGTTGGAAGTGCTGCTGCTCGGCGTGTTCGTGGCCTACACCAAGCTCGGCGATCTGGTGACCATCGAGCTCGGCCCGGCCGTCTATGCACTCGGCCTCCTGACCGTGGTCTGGGTGGCCGCCGAAACGGCGCTCGACCCCCATGCGGTGTGGGACGAAATCGAACGACGCGGCGAGACCCACGCGCCGCTGCCGGCCGAGCCATTGGCCACGTGGCGGCTGGGCGCGGCGGGCTGCGAGGGCTGCGGCCTGGTCGCGGTGCCGGCCGAGACCGACGGGCAGTGCCCGCGCTGCGGCTCTTGGCTGCACGAGCGCAAACCCAACGCCATCTCGCGCACCTGGGCGCTGGTGCTGGCCGCTCTGGTCCTCTACATCCCGGCCAACCTCTACCCGGTGCTGACGGTGGTTCAGCTCGGCGCCGGCCAGCCCAGCACCATCCTGGGCGGCGTCGAGGAGCTTCTGGCCTCGGGCCTCTATCCGCTCGCCCTGCTGGTGTTCTTCGCCAGCATCCTGGTGCCGCTGTTCAAGCTCCTCGGCCTCAGCGTCATGCTGGGGGCCGTCCAGCTCGGCCGGCCGCAGGCCGGCGCTGCGCTGCTGCTGCGCGAACGCACCTGGCTTTACCACGTCGTGGCGTGGATCGGCCGCTGGTCGATGGTCGACATCTTCATGGAATCGCTGCTGGGCGCGCTGGTCCAGTTCGGCCGCGCCGTGACCATCGAGCCCGGCGTCGGTGCGCTCGCCTTCTGCGCCGTGGTGTTCATCACCATTTTCGCTGCCGAGACCTTCGATCCGCGCCTGATGTGGGACGCCGCGGGGCGCAATCCGCATCGTCCGCTGCCGTCGGGGAATGCCGACACGGCGGCATCTCCAGCGACCCAGCCGATCAGGGCTTCCAGCGCAGGAAATTTCTGATCAGTCGCAACCCGGTGGCTTGGCTCTTTTCGGGATGGAATTGCGTGCCGGCAAGATTGTCGCGCCCGACGATCGCGGTGACCGGCCCGCCATAGTCGGTCGACGCCAGCACCGTTTCGGCACGGCTGGCTACGAGTTGGAAGGAGTGCACGAAATAGGCATGATCGCCCGCCGCGATGCCGTCGAGCAGGGCATGCGGTTTGAGCGCGCCGAGCTCGTTCCAGCCCATATGCGGGATCTTGAGATGGTCCTTGCCGGGATCGATGCGCACCACGTCGCCCGGGATCCAATCGAGGCCGGTGTGGACGCCGTACTCGACGCCGCGCGTCGCCATGAGCTGCATGCCGACGCAGATGCCGAGGAAGGGCCGGCCTTGCTCGATCACCGCACGCTGCAGGGTGTCGACCATGCCGGCCACGCCGTAGAGCCCGGCGCGACAGTCGGCGAAGGCGCCGACACCGGGCAACACGATACGATCGGCCTTGGCGACTTCGCTCGGCTTGGCGGTGACCAGCACACGGTCGTCCGTGCCGGCCTCCCGCGCGGCACGCTCGATGGCCTTGGCGGCGGACCGTAGGTTGCCCGATCCATAGTCGACGATGGCGACGGTCATCGGAACGTGTTCAGAGAACGCCCTTGGTGCTGGGTACAGCCGCGGCCTGCCGAGGGTCGATCTCGACCGCGACACGCAGGGCACGCGCCAAGCCCTTGAAGCAGCTCTCGACGATGTGGTGGTTGTTGTCGCCGTAGTGGTTCCACACATGCAGCGTCAATCCGCCGAGCTGGGCGAAGGCCTGGAACCACTCCTTGAACAGCTCGGTGTCCATGGTGCCGAGCTTGGGCTTGGAGAAGGTTACCTTCCAGATCAGGTAGGGACGATTGGATGCGTCGAGCGCCACCTCGGTGAATGTCTCGTCCATCGGGATATGGGCGGCGCCATAGCGGCGGATGCCGGCGCGATCGCCCAGCGCCTTGGCCAGGCACTCGCCGAGCACGATGCCTGAATCCTCGGTGGTGTGATGGTAGTCGATGTGGAGGTCGCCCTCGGCGCGCAGCGTGATGTCGATCAGGCTGTGGCGGCTCAACTGCTCGAGCATGTGGTCGAGAAACCCGATGCCGGTCTTGATGTCGTACTTGCCGGTGCCGTCGAGATTGATGGCGGCAGCGATACGTGTCTCCTTGGTGGCACGCGACACGAAAGCCCGGCGCCCGCCGGTTCCGGGAGTGGCGAGCGTCTGGCTGGCGGCAGGCATGGCTGCAGCCTTCTTGCGGTTGGCCGGGCGGGCCATTGGCATCCCTCTAGGTTGTCAGGCCGTTCATACAGGAACACGCGCGGCGCGGTCGAGCGCGACGCGCGTCAGAATGACGCCCAAAAGCACGATCGAGCCGCCCGCCACCCGGGCAACGGTCAGGGGATCGCCGAAAAACGCCGCCGACAGGCCCACGCCGGCCACCGGGATCAGGTACATGTAGACCATGACCCGGCTCACCCCCAACCGGTCGAATCCGGCGGTGAGGCCGAGAAAGGCGACGCCGACCGGGAAGATCGCGGTGTAGAGCCAGTAGCTCAGCAGGCGATCGTCGAGCCGTGCGAACTCGCTCAGCGAGTCGAACAGCAAGGACACCGGCAACAACGCCAGCGCGCCGATCAAGGTCGTCCAGGCCATCACCGGCAGCGCGCCCAGGCACAAATTGTAGGGCGCGCAGCGATCGACATAGAGTGCCCAGGCGAAAGCCGAGAGTATCCAAAGAAACGTGCCGTCGAGGCTGTCGGTGGCGAGCGTGACGTGGGTGAGCGAGTTGTTGACCACCAGGACGACGCCGGCGAAGGCGATGGCAATGCCGGCCCAACCGGTCGCCGACAGCCGTCGACCGCCGAGCCACGCCAGGATCGCCGAGAAAGCCGTGGTCGTGGTCATGACGATCGAGCCGACCGAAGGCGCAGTTCGCGCCATGGCGAGGCCCCAGCAGGCCTGGAACAGGGCGACGCCGATCAGCGCCAGCACGACCATCGGCACCCAGTCGCGGCGCGGCAGGCCGAGCGGCCGGCGCATCAATGCCATGACGATGAACAGGAAAAGCGCCGCCACGAGGTAGCGCGAGGCGCTGTAGAGCAGGGGACTCATGGCGCCCAGCACGTCCTTGGCGAACGGATAGCTCGAGCCCATGAGCATGACGGTACCGAGCATCATGAGGTCGGCGGTGAAGCGGTTGCTTCTCTCCTTCATTCTTTTCGAATCAGGTTCCTCGTCTCTCGGCGAGGGAGAGGAACATGAAAAGGAGTGCTCATTGCTTGGGCGCTGTCGACGCTTTCTGCGCGCCCCAGAAGCCGAACAGGGCGCCGGCGACGCGGCGAATCTGGATTTCCTCCGAGCCCTCGGTGATGCGGTAGCGGCGGTGGTGACGGTAGATGTGCTCGAACGGCGTGTGCCGCGAATAGCCGATGCCGCCGTGGACCTGGATGGCGCGGTCGGCGGCGTCGCACACCAGGCGGTTGGCGCGATAGTTGGACATCGCCACCCACTCGCTCACCTGCATGTGGTGCTGGCGGTCGAGATGCCAGGCGGTCTTGCGCACCAGGCCGCGCGTCATCTCGGCCTCGGTATGCAGCTCGGCGAGCGGGAACTGGATCGCCTGGTTGGTCGCCAGCGCCTTGCCGAACACCTTGCGGTTCTTGGCGTAGGCCACCGACATGTCGATGCAGTACTGCGCGGCGCCGAGGCTGGAGGCGGCCTGCCGGATGCGATTCTCGTGCACGAAGGTCTGCGCCACGTCGAGGCCGCGGCCTTCCTCGCCCAGCATGGTCGAGGCCGGCACTCTGACGTTCGTCAGCGACACCTCGGCATGGTCCGACGGCATGTTGAAGGTCCACCACATGTGCTCGACCTTGAAGCCCGGCGACTTGACCGGCACCAGGAAGGCCGAGATGCCGCGCGCATCGCCCGGCTTGCCCGAGCTGCGCGCGAACACCAGGTCGACGGTGGCGGTATGCATGCCGGTGTTGAACCGTTTCATGCCGTTGATCACCCAATCGGAACTCTGCTTGGTCGCCGTGGTCTCCATGAAGGTCGCGTCGGAGCCGTGATTGGGCTCGGTGAGACCGAAGGCGATGCGCTCCTTGCCGGTGAACATGCCCTCGAGATAGCGCTCCTTCTGCTCCTTGGTGCCGAAGCGGTGCAGCAGCAGGGCGACCGGGAAATTGCCGACAATCGAGCTCTCGTTCTGCAGGTCGTTGTGTAGGCCGAGCCCCTTGTGCGCCAGATGCTCGCGGATGACCGCCATGGCGAGATTGGAGCCGTCCTTGCCGCCCAGTTCCTTGGGCAGGCCGAAGCGCAGATGGCCGGCCTTGTCGGCGCGGCGGCGCATCTCGGCCAACAACGCCTCCCATTCGTGGCGCGGCTGGCCGTCATTGTCCCAGTCGGTTCGGGCGTGCTCGCGGCGATGGTCGAAGAAGCGGATATTGTCGTTCTCACGCTCCAGCGGCCGGATCTCGCGCTCGATGAACTCGTCCAGTTCCCGGAGATAGGCCGCAATATCGGCGGGAATGTCGAAGTCCATGGAGTTGCTCCTTCGGTAAACGTCCGTTCACCTCGTATCATTAGCGGCCGGCAAGTCGACGCGAAAGCGGCTGCCGCCGGGCTCTGTCGCCAAGCAAACGGCGCTGCCGCCGTGGCGCTGGGCGATCTGGCGCACCAGCGCCAGGCCGAGCCCGCTGCCGCGTCCCGCCTCGCCGGTCTCGGCAAGGCGATAGAACGGCTCGAAGATGCGCTCGCGCTCGGCTGCGGGGATGCCCGGGCCGTGGTCGACGACCTCCAGCCGGGCGATACCGCCAGGGTCGCCGCCCGAGTCGCTGACTGAGATGCCGATCGGCCCGTCGCCGCCATATCGTTTGGCGTTTTCCAGGAGATTGCGGATCAACCGGCGCAGCAGCAGGCGGTCCCCTAGGACGATGATCGGCGTACCCGCCGCTTCGAGGTCGTAGTGCGCCGCCTCCTCGGCGGCGAGTGCCAGAAGGTCGACCGGCTCTCGCCGTTCCAGCGCCGGCTGGGCGTCGAGCCGGCTCGTCAGCAGGATTTCCTCGATCAGGCGGTCGAGCTCGGCGATATCCTGCTTCAGGGATTCCCGCGTCTTGGCGTCGGCGCCATCGCCCAGCAGCGAAGCGGCGAGCGCGATGCGAGCCAACGGCGTCCGCAGCTCGTGGCTGCAGTTGGCGAGCAGCAGCCGGTGGGCCGCCACCAGTTCCTCGATGCGTTGGGCCGATCGATTGAAGCTCTGCGCCAGGGCCGCGACCTCGTCCCGTCCCTCGACTTTGACGCGCGCCCCGAGGTCGCTGCCGAAGCGGTCGACGCCGGCCTGCAGGCGCTCCAGGCGCCGTCCCAAGCCGCGCACCACGGGGTAGGCGCCGACCGCGACAGCCAGCGCGACCAGCGCCAGGAAGGCGGTGATCCAGAAGATCGGGTTGGTGCGTTCGCGCACCTGACGGGCGACCAGCCAGCGGCCGTCAGGCAGCCGAAGAGTGAAGTTTGGCCCGCCCGGCCCACGCCGCCAACCCGGGCGCGCCCGGTTGGGATCGAAGCGCGGTGGCGGCTTGCCCGCCATGGCGATCATGGCGCCGTCGGGCCGGTAGAGGGCGATGTCGAAGCGCAGCTTGCGATGCAACGCCTCGAGGGCCGCCTGCTGCTCGCGCGCCGGTGCCGCGGCGTCGGGCAGCAAGGCGCCGGTCAGCTCGGCCGCGACCTCGAAGTACTGCGGCGTGCGGCCTTCGTCCTCGGCCAGCCACCACAACAGCGCCGCTGCCCCGACGAACACGGCCAGCACCGCCAGGATGGCGAGATAGAACTTGAGGTAGAGGCGCTGCATGATGTCTACGCGCGGCTTCAGCGGTCTTGATCCCGCGCGAAGACGTAGCCCGCGCCGCGCACCGTCAATATCCGTCGCGGCTTCCTGGGGTCGTCCTCGATGGCGGCGCGGATGCGCGAGACATGGACATCGACCGAGCGGTCGAAGGCTTCGAGCTTCTCGCCCGTCAGGAGATCCATCAGCGCCTCGCGCGACAGTACGCGACCGGCGCGCTCGGCCAGAGCCAGCAGCAACGCGAACTGATAGGATGTGACGGCGCGTTCCTCGCCATCGACGCGCACCACGCGGGCGCCCTTGTCGATCTCCAGCCGGCCGAAGCGCAACATTTCGGCTCTGGCCGGCGCACTCTTGCGGCGCAGGATGGCGCGCAGCCTCGCCTGCAGCTCGCGCGGCTCGAACGGCTTGGCGAGATAGTCGTCGGCGCCGATTTCCAGGCCGACCACTCGGTCCATGGGTTCGCCGCGCGCCGTCAGCATCAAGATCGGCAGGTCGGAGACGGCGCGCAACCGACGGCAAAGTTCGAGGCCGTCGATGTCGGGCAGCATGAGGTCGAGGATCACCGCATCAAAGGCTTCGCGCTTGAGCAACGCCTCGCCCTCACGGCCGGTCTTGGCGAGCGTCAGGCGAAAACCCGCCCCGCCGAGATAGTCGGAAACCATCGTGGCGAGGCGGTCGTCGTCGTCGATCATCAGGACGCGTTCGGCCATTGCTGTAGTATCGGGCCGCCGCATCCCGGCTGTCATCCGTCTGGTCAGCCGCGCTTGGCCCAGTGATCGCCCCAGCTCTTGAAGAAGGCCTGGCGCTGCGCGGCGCTCAGCACGTTGCCGGCGTCGGTCAGCGCCCGCGTGAAGCGCCGGGAGGCCTCGTCGGCCGCCTTCATCTGCTCGGCCCGGATAGCCTCGATGCGCGCCGGATCGATGGTCGGCGCTTCCATCGCGGCCACCAACGCCTTGCGCGCTTCGACGCGTTTTTCGTTCAGCGGCTTCATGTCCTTGAAGGCGGTCTGCAGGATATCGGTGACCTTCTTCTTCTGCTCGGCCGTGGCGTCGGTCGCGTTCAGCGCCTTGCCGACGCGCTTCTCGATGCGTTGCTGGAAGGCGCCGGGGTCGAAGGCCTGGCCGTCGCTGCGCGCCTCGGCGACACCGGCGGTCATGGCAATGCTGCCGGCCAGCAGGGCGGCCATCACGGTTGTCAGGCTCTTGCGCCGGCTGGTGATCGGCTCGAGGTTGTTCGTCATGGTGGTCTCCATCGTCTTGAAGGGCGGGCTGCCCGTGATCGTGATATGGAGCCGCTCGGTTTCACCTTCCTCTCGCCAGTGTAAAGTTGCGTAAAGATGATCGCGTTACGGACCGAACGACTGACCTTGCGGCCCCTGGTCGAGACCGATGCCGAGGCCTATGCCGCCATGCGCTACCATCCCGAGGTGGCGAAGTGGCTGTCGCCGGCTGACGATGAGCCGCTTCGTGCGGCGCGGGCGTCGATCGGCCGCTTCGCCGCGAGCTGGCAGGAGCGCCGTTACGCCCCGTGGGGCGTGTTCCGCCAAGGCACGCTGATCGGCCATGGCGGCTTGAACTTCGTGCCGGAATTCGGCGAGACCGAAGTCCTGTGGGCGTTGCACCCCGACGCCTGGGGTCACGGCTATGCCACGGAAGTGGCGCGGGTCGCCCTTGCCTACGGCTTCGACGATCTTGGTCTGGAACGGATCTTCGCGATCACGCTTCCCGACAACACAGCCTCGCAGGCGGTGATGAAACGGCTTGGCCTCACGTACCGGCGCCGCGTCACCTACAAGGGGTTCACCGACATCGTCTGGTTCGACACGAATCGCGAGATCTGGAAAGCCGGCGCCATGCCGAACTCTTCGGTCGCATCGTAGCGGCGCTCAACCCAGCGGCCGGTGCCTGTCCGGTTGGGTCGTATCCACGCCATTCAGGACCCTCGAGGCCTGGCGATGGACGCCGGCATCACCAGCCGCCAGCACCGAGCCGTCGGAGTTGATGTCGAGTTCGGCGCCTTGCCAATCGGTGATCAGGCCGCCGGCGCCTTTGACGACCGGGACGAGGGCCGCGAAGTCGTAGAGTTTGAGCGTTGCCTCGACGACCAGATCGACATGGCCCGAGGCCAGCAGGCCATAGGCGTAGCAGTCGCCACCCCAACGGAAGAGCTTCACCCGCTGGGTCAACGCTTCGTGGCGCTTCTCGAAGGCGCCGGGGAACATGATCGGCGCAGTCGAGTACATGTAGGCCTGCGCGAGGTCGGGGCAGGGGCGCACGCGGATCGCCTGGCCGTTGAAGGTCGAACGCTCGCCATCGACGCCCAGCCAGCGCTCCCCGAGGATCGGCTGATCGATGATGCCCAGCACCGGCCGGCCGCGGCGGAGCAGCGCGATCAGCGTGCCGAAAATCGGGAAGCCGGTGATGAACGCCTTGGTACCGTCGATCGGATCGAGCACCCAGACGTACTCGGCGTCGGTCCGCACCGCACCATGCTCCTCGCCAAAGACGCCGTGCTGCGGCACGTGCTCGGTAAGCAGAGAGCGCATCGCGGTTTCGGCCTCGCGGTCGGCGATGGTGACGGGGCTGGAATCGGTCTTGTCGTCGATCGCGACGCTGGTGCGAAAGTAGCGCGAGACGATCGGCCGCGCGGCGTCGGCAAGACGATGCGCCAGAGCGACCAGCTCGGCGGGCACCGATCCGGTCACGATGATGATTCTGTCCCTAGGGCAGCGGCTTGGGCTGGTCGGACAAGGTGCGCAGGTAGGCGATCACGTCCGCCCGCTCCTGCTCCTTGGGCAGGCCGACAAAGGCCATCTTGGTGCCGCGCACGTAAGAGGTCGGCTTGAAGATCAGATGGTCGATATCGTCGTAGCTCCAGTCGCCTCCCTTGGCCACCAAGGCCGAGGAGTAGCTGAAGCCCTCGTGGCTACCCTTCTTGCGGCCGACGATGTTCCAGAGATTGGGTCCGACCTTGTTCAGTCCACCCTTGTCGACGGTGTGGCAGGTGAAGCACTGCTTCTGGAAGATCGCTTTGCCGGCCTCGATGTTGGCCGACGCGAGCTTGGGTCCGATCGGCGGCAGTTCCTGGGCTGGCGCTGCCGCTGCCGTCTGCGTCGGCGCTTCGTCGGACACCGCGAGCGCCGGTTTGTCGAGCTTGTGCGGGTGAACCAGGGCGTTGGAGACGTGGCCCAGCACCATCGCAAACAGCGCCGAGGCGAGAACGCAGCCCGCAACCGTGTTGAAACTCGCCATAGTCTGATCCCGCAGCGGCAAAAAATCCGGACGTTGCTGTAGCACGCCCGCGACGCCACCAGTAGTATCCGATCGCGGTCCGAGGCTCGCGCGGCGGAACGTCGCAAGTGTCGGATTTAGCGGGCTTTTTCGCCTTTTGCTGGACGATTGACGCAGGCGATCCGGCGGGCGAAACAACCGCGCAACGAGGCCCAGACGGGCGGTCGGCAGATACGCGGGCGCGGGAGAACCGGTCGATGGCAAAGGCGCGAAAGGATGGTCGTGGCGACAGCGGCGCGGCCGGCAACACCATCGCCTTTCAGGGCGAGCCGGGCGCCAATTCCGACATGGCCTGCCGGGCAGCCTTTCCCTACATGGCGACTCTGCCCTGTCCGACCTTCGAGACGGCCATGGCGGCCGTGCAGGCAGGCAAGGCCGAACTGGCGATGATTCCGGTCGAGAATTCGATCGCCGGCCGCGTCGCCGATCTGCACAGCCTGCTGCCCCACACCAGGCTCAAGATCATGGCCGAGCACTTCCAGCGCGTCGAGCATTGCCTGGTCGCCGTGCCGGGCGCGACGTTGAAGTCGATCAAGACGGTGAAGAGCCACGTCCAGGCCCTGGCCCAGTGCCGCAACTTCCTGAAGAGGCACCGTTTTGCTCCGGTGGTGCACGCCGACACCGCAGGCGCTGCGCGCGAGATCGCCCAGGACGGCGACCGTGACGTCGGCGCCATCGCGTCGTCGCTGGCGGCCCGCATCTACGGCCTGAAGGTCCTGGCGCGCAACATCGAGGACGCCGACCACAACACGACGCGCATGCTGGTGTTCTCGCGCGACGAGGCAACGCCCGACTGGCGCACGGTGCAGTGCATGACGGCTTTCCTGTTCAGGGTGAAGAGCCGACCCGCCGCGCTCTACAAGGCGCTGGGTGGCTTCGCCACCAACGGCATCAACATCGTCAAGCTCGAGAGCTATCTGTCCGGCGCGCATTTCGAGCAGGCGCAGTTCTATGCCGAGGTCGAAGGTCATCCCGAGCAGCGCGGCGTCCGCCTGGCGTTCGAGGAGCTCGGCTTCTTCTCCGAGGAGTTCAAGCCGCTCGGCACCTTCCCGGCTCATCCCTTCCGTCGCAAGGGCTGGGACGCTCCGACACGACCGGGCACCTGAGATGCCGCAGCAGCCGATCCGCATCGCGCCCTCCATCCTGTCGGCCGACTTCGCCGCGTTGGGCCGCGAGATCGAGGCGGTGACGGCGGCCGGCGCCGACTGGATCCATGTCGATGTCATGGACGGCCACTTCGTGCCCAACCTCACCATCGGCCCGATGGTGGTGAAGGCCTTGCGTCGGCACAGCAAGCAGCCGTTCGACGTGCATCTCATGATCTCGCCGGTCGATCCCTTGGTGCCGGCCTTTGCCGACGCCGGCGCCGACGTGATCTCCTTCCACCCCGAGGCCGGACCGCACATCCATCGCACGATCCAGCTCATCCGCAGCCTCGGCAAGAAGGCGGGCGCCGTGCTCAATCCGGGCACGCCGCTCGGTGCCATCGAGCAGGTGCTGGGCGATCTCGACCTGGTGCTGGTGATGAGCGTCAATCCGGGCTTCGGCGGCCAGGCTTTCCTCGACAGCCAGCTCGCCAAGATCGCCGCCCTACGCAAGGCGATCGATGCCTTGGGCAAACGCATCGATCTCGAGGTCGATGGCGGGGTCAATGCCGAAACCGCCAAGCGTTGCGTCGCTGCCGGCGCCGATGTGCTGGTCGCCGGCACCGCGGTATTTGCCGGCGGTCCCGACAAGTACGCCGCCAACATCCGCGCGCTCCGCGCATGACGGCGGCGCAGCAAGCCCTGGCGATCGCCCGCATCGCTGCCGGCCAGGGCACCCCCGAAGCCAGGGCGCGGGTCATTGCTTGGGACCGCCTGCAGGGCATGCTGTCCAAGCTCGATTCCAAAACCTCGGCGTTGCTGCGCTTCAACGCCATCGTCGTGGCGGCGCTGGCCTATCTCGTCGTGGTGAGCGCGGCCGATCCGTTCGCCGCAGCCGGTGCTGCCGTCAAGCTGGCCGGCAAGATCGTCGGCCATGTCAGTCTTCTCGCCAGCGTCGTGAGTTGCGGATTCGCTTTCCCGGTGATCAATGTCGAATGGCAGTTCTTTGGCAGCCGACTGGATCGCGCGGACGATGACGGGACGGAGTTCGACGACGCCGCTCTGCAACGGTTCGGCGATCTGGTGACGAGTCGCACGCGACTCTACTCCTGGGCATGGCGGCTGGCCGTGACGGGCGGCATTGGATTTGCCATGCTGGTCGGCCTCGCTACCTTGCACTGATCATGACCGACCTGATCCTGCATCACTATCCGACCTCGCCGTTCTCCGAGAAGGTGCGCGTCGCTTTCGGCATCAAGCGGCTCTCCTGGAGGTCGGTGCATATCCCCAACATCATGCCCAAGCCCGAGCTGATGCCGCTCACCGGCGGCTATCGTCGCACGCCGGTGCTGCAGATCGGCGCCGACGTCTATTGCGACACCCAGCTCATCATGCTGGAGCTGGAGAAACGGGCGCCGCAACCGTCGCTGCTGGCGGCCGGCCAGGCAGGCGAGGCGCGCGCGCTTGCCATGTGGGCCGATCGCGCCATCTTCTGGCCGGCGGTCGGCGTGGTGATGGGCGCGATCGCCGACAAGCTGCCCGAAGCCTTCCACAAGGATCGCAGCGAATTTTCCGGCCGGCCGTTCGATGCGACGCGGTTGAAAGCGGCGGCACCGGCGGCGCGCGATCAGACCTACGCCCAGCTCGCGCTGGCCGAGGCGATGCTGGCCGATGGCCGACCCTTTCTCATCGGCGGATCACCGACCTTGGCCGACTGCGCACTCTACAACCCGGTGTGGTTCCTCAAAGAGCGCCTGGGGGCGGGAAGGGCCGTGCCGCCTCTCGACCGGCTGCCGGGGGTCGTCGCCTGGTCGGAGCGCATGAAGGCTTTCGGCAACGGGAGCCCGGCCGCCATGACCGCGGCGCAGGCGCTCGATGTCGCGCGCGCCGCCGCACCGTTGCCGAGCGAGGTCGACCGCGCCGACCCGAGCGGTCTTGCGGCGGGCCAGGAGGTCAGCGTTACGCCCGACGACACCGGCCGTGTGCCGGTGACGGGTGTGCTCGTCGGCCTGACACCCGACCGCGTTTCGGTGAGGCGCAGCGATCCCGGCGTCGGCGACATCGTCGTCCACTTCCCGCGTGCGGGGTTTGTCATCTCGGCGTTATAGCGCGACCTCGCCCTTCAGCACCGGCACGCAGCGTCCGCCGACCGTGGCGCGGATGCCGTCGGCGGCCCGACGGGCCATGCAGGCGAGCCGGCTCGGCCGACCCATCTCGGCACCCTGCGTGATGTCGTAGCGCGCTTCGCTTGCTTGCGTCAGCGACAGCAGCAAGGCGGCGAGCGGCGCTGCGGCACTGCCGGTCGCCGCATCCTCGATCGTGCCCGACAGCGGCGAGAACATGCGGGCGCGCAGATTGATCGCGCCCGCGGTGAGGCGATCGCGAGCATAGAGATAGAGCGGCAACCGACGCGGGCCAAGGGCCGGGAACGCGGCAACGGCCTCCCTGAAGCGAGAGATGTCCGGTGCGGCGCGTCGGAGCGCATCGCTGGTGATTTCCGCGACCACGAAAGCATTGCCGACCGAAGCGATCACCGGACGATGTGCCGAGACGACGATCTCGCTGGCATCGACGCCGATGCAAGCCGCCAGCAGGTCGACCGGCATCTCGGCGCCGAGCGACAACGGCTGCGGTGCCGCGATGGTGACGAGGCCCGCGCCGTCGGCGCGCACCTCGACCAGGCCGGCGATCTCCTCGAAGCGCAGCACACCGTCGTGGCCACGTCCCATGGCGTTGAGCACCCAGCCGGTGCCGACATTGGGATGGCCGGCAAACGGCATCTCGGCGGTACGGCTGAAGATGCGCACCCGCGCGGTGTTGGCACGATCGGCCGGCGGCAGCACGAACGTCGTCTCACTGAGATTGAATTCGGCGGCCAGCGCCTGCATCTCGCCATCGCTCAGCCCGTCAGCGTCGGGAAACACCGCCAGGGGATTGCCGCCGAAACGGCGGTCGGTGAAGACGTCGACGGTGACGAAGGAAAAGGCGCGCATGGCCGGCGGTCAGACGACCTCGACTCCGACCTCGGCGGCAATGCGGTGCAACCCGGCGATCGACCGCGCCGTGGCGTTGCGTCCGTCCTGCGGGCAATGCGTCTCGATGCTAGCCAGCACCTCCTTGGTTCGCGCACCCTTCAACAGTCGCTTGAGTTCCGCCGCCCACGGCACGTCACCGTCGCCCAGCGGCACGGTGCGCTTGGTCCCGAGATCGCGATCCTTCAGATGGATCGCCGTCGTCAGCGGCGCGAGAAAGGCGATGTCGGCGTCGCTCGGCCGTTCGCCGGTCGACCAGGCGTTGGCGAAGTCGACCAGAGGCCGGAGATAGGTCGGCTGCTCCGGTGACGGCTCGCTCCGCTCGAACGTTTCTTCCTCTTCGTCATCTCCCGGCTCTTTGCCGGCCCATTCCTCGACCGACTTGAAGAAGGCGGCAAGCTCGGCAACGTTGCCGACGTTGCACACCGGTTCGTTCTCGAGCTGAAGGGTGACGTCGTAGTGGTTGGCCAAGGTCAGCAGCTTGCTGAGATCCTTGGTCAGAGCGATAAGATCGGCGGGTCGAAAGCTGTCATAGCGCAGGTAGCTGAAGATCCTGAGATGGGGCGCACCCAGGATCACCGCGATCTGCATGGCATGGCCTACCCAGTCCTCGATCGGGCAGAGAGTGGGGTCGAAGGCGAAATCGACCTTGCCGTTGGTCGCGTGCCTGCCCGGGGCCTGCCATTTGAATGCCGGAGAGACGAACGCTGGAACGCTAATGCCGGCTTTCTCCAGGGTCCGGCTGATATGGATGATCTCCTCGGTCTTCATGGCGAGTAGGTTGCGGCCACCGACCGTTCGCATGTCGAGGCGACTGAGGCCGTGTTCGTGGGCAAAGGAGATCATTTCATCGAGTGATGGCCCGATTTCGTCACCGATGACGGAAAGCTGAAGACGGGGGAGAGTCATTTCGCGAGCCTACTATGTCGACAATACTTTGGCTAAAGTCGAATGTGCGACCGATGGAGACAGCATGAGCGACGATGCGGCGATCTTCGTAGGGGCGAGCGACGTCGACCGGTTTCTCCTCTTGAAATTTGCAAATCGACACGGCCTCGTCGCTGGCGCCACCGGCACCGGCAAGACCGTGACCTTGCAGACTCTCGCCGAGGGCTTTTCGACGTTCGGCGTGCCGGTCTTCATGGCCGACGTGAAGGGCGACCTGTCGGGGATCGGGCAGCCGGGCGGCGACAATCCGCGCGCCGTCGAACGAGCCAGCCAGCTCGAGATCGAAGGCTACGGCGGTCGGGCATTTCCGGCCGTCTACTGGGACCTGTTCGGCGAGAAGGGTCATCCGGTTCGCACCACCGTGACCGAGATCGGTCCGGTGCTGATGGCGCGCCTGCTGCAGCTCAATGCCACGCAAGAGGGCGTGCTCAACATCGTCTTCAAGGTCGCCGACGAGCAAGGCCTGCTGTTGCTCGACTTCAAGGACTTGCAGTCGATGCTGCAGTGGACGGCCGAGAATGCCGGCTCGCTGACCGCCAAGTACGGCAATGTCTCCAAGCAGACGGTCGGCACCATCCAGCGCGCCTTGCTCACGCTCGAGGCCCAGGGCGGCGCCCGGTTCTTCGGCGAGCCGGCGCTCGATCTCAGGGACATGATCGGCCGCGATCCGTCGGGTGCGGGCTTGGTCAATGTGCTGGCCGCCGACCGTCTGATGCAAAGTCCGCGCCTCTACGCCACCTTTCTGCTGTGGCTGCTGTCGGAGTTGTTCGAGGCCATGCCCGAGGTCGGCGATCTCGATCGGCCGAAGTTCGTGTTCTTCTTCGACGAGGCGCACCTTCTGTTCAACGATGCGCCGAAAGCGCTGCTCGACAAGATCGAGCAGGTGGTGCGGCTGATCCGCTCCAAAGGCGTCGGTGTCTACTTCATCAGCCAGAACCCGCTCGACATTCCCGAGTCGGTGCTGGGACAGCTCGGCAACCGTGTCCAGCATGCGTTGCGGGCGTTCACGCCGCGCGATCAGAAGGCGGTGAAGACGGCCGCCGACACCTTCCGGCCGAACAAGAAGTTCAGCGCCGCCGAAGCCATTGTCGAGCTGGGTGTCGGCGAGGCGCTGGTGTCCTTCCTCGACTCCAAAGGCGTGCCCGAGCCGGTCGAACGCTGCTTCATCGCCCCGCCGCGTGGCCGGATCGGGCCGGCGACCGACGCCGAGCGGGCCGCAACGCTGAAGGCGAGCCTGCTCACCGGCAAGTACGAACGCGCCATCGATCGCGAGTCGGCCTACGAGGTGTTGACTGAACGGACCAGCGGCGGACACGGCGCGCCTGTCAAAGCTGAACCCACGGCCGGCCGCAGCCGGCGCGGCCAATATGATGCGGCGCCGCCGGCCGACGCGGCGGGCCGCTCCGGACCATGGGGACACACGCGCATCCCGCAGACGGAGTCCACGCCGCAGCCATCGCCACGGAGGTCGCCGGCGCCGCCGCCTGCACCGAAGACGCCGGCTCGCCGCAGCGATTCGATCGGTACCACCATCGCCAAGACCGCCACCCGCACCGTGACCAATGTCATCGTGCGCGAAGCGACCAAGGCCGTCATGAAGAACGGCGGTTCGATCCTGCGCGGCGTGCTGGGCTCGATACTGAGGTGAGGCTCAGGCCAGCCGGTCGAGTTCCTTGACGATGGCGTCACCCATCTCCTGGGTGCCGACCTTCTTCACGCCGTCGGCCTTGCCGCCGGCCAGCAGGTCGGCGGTGCGATAGCCCGCCTTCAACACGTTCTCGACCGCTGTCTCGACCAGGTCGGCTTCCTTGCCGAGGTCGAAGGAGTAGCGCAGCATCATGGCGTAGGAGAGCGTCTCGGCGAGCGGGTTGGCGAGGCCCTTGCCTGCGATGTCGGGCGCGCTGCCGTGGATCGGCTCGTACAGCGCCTTGCGCCGGCCGGTGGCATCGGGCGCGCCGAGCGATGCCGACGGCAGCATGCCGAGCGAGCCGGTCAGCATCGAGGCTTCGTCCGACAGGATGTCGCCGAACAAATTGTCGGTGACGATGACGTCGAACTGGCCGGGTGCGCGGAGGAGCTGCATGGCCAGCGCATCGGCGTACATGTGCTCGAGCTTCACGTCGGCGTACTTCTCCTTGTGCAGCTTGGCCGCCTCCTCGCGCCACAGCACGCCGGTGTGCATGACGTTGGCCTTCTCCGACGAGCAGACCTTGTTGCGGCGCTTGCGCGCCAACTCGAAGGCGACGGCGCAGACGCGGCGGATTTCATTCGCCGTGTAGCGCTGCGTGTCGAATGCCTCGATCTCGCCCTGGGCGTTGGTGTGCCGGCCGCGCGGTTCGCCGAAATAGACGCCGCTCGTCAGCTCACGGATGATCATGATGTCGAGCCCCTTGACGATCTCGGGCTTGAGCGAGCTGGCGTCGATCAGCGCGTCGAACACCTTGGCCGGTCGCAAGTTGGCGAACAGGTCCATTTCCTTGCGTAGGCGCAACAGGCCGCGCTCGGGCTTCTTGTCGAACTCGACATTGTCCCACTTCGGTCCGCCGACCGAACCGAACAACACCGCGTCGGCCTCCAATGCCGTCTTCATGGTCGCGTCGGCGAGCGGCACACCGTGCTTGTCGAGCGCCGCGCCACCCACGACGTCTTCGGTGATGTCGAAACCGACGGCGCGTTTCTTGCCCATCCAGGCGATGATCTTGCGCACCTCGTTCATGACTTCGGGGCCGATGCCGTCGCCAGGCAGCACCAACAGATTGCGATTGGACGCCATTGTCTTCTTTCTCTCGAGAGTCGATGTCAGGAGGTGTGCAGCCAGGGCTGCGCCTCTTTCTGGCGCGCCTCGAAAGCATCGATGTCGGGCGCCTTCTCCATGGTGAGCCCGATATCGTCGAGGCCGTTCAGGAGGCAGTGCTTGCGGAACGGATCGATGTCGAAATGAACCGTGCCGCCGTCCGGGCCCTTGATCTCCTGCTTCTCGAGATCGATCTCGATGACGGCATTGGAGCCGCGGCTGGCGTCGTCCATCAGCTTGGCGATGATCTCCTTGGAGACCTTGATCGGCAGGATGCCGTTCTTGAAGCAGTTGTTGTAGAAGATGTCGGCGAAATCCTCGGAGATGACGCAGCGGATGCCGAAGTCGAGCAACGCCCACGGCGCGTGCTCGCGGCTCGAGCCGCAGCCGAAATTGGGGCCGGCGACGATGATCTTGGCGTTCTGGTAGGCCGGCTGGTCGAGGACGAAATCCTTCTTCTGGCCGTCGGCCGTCCAGCGCAGCTCGTAGAACAGGCCATCCTTGAGCCCGGTGCGCTTGATGGTCTTCAGGAAGTTCTTGGGGATGATCATGTCGGTGTCGACATTGACCATCGGCAGCGGCGCGGCGACGCCGCGCAGCGTCGTGAATTTTTCCATGAGGTCCCTCGCGAAACGCCGGAATAAACGGGCTTTTGCCGGCGGGGTCAAGCCGCGCCAGCCGGCCCGGGACGGCGCTATTGCCGGGTCAGGACTGCGCCGGCCATCTTGTCGTGCAGACCCTGCTTGCGGGCCGAGAAGGCGACCGCCAGGCAGGCGATGATCGCAGCAAGCCAAACGATCCAAGACAGGCCGGCCCCGACCAGCCAGGCGGCATTGGGGAGGTAGATCGGCCAGGCGCGCAAGGTCGCCATGCCGAGACCGAGCTGGGCGCCGTCTGCAGTCGAGACGCGAATGCCGAGGGCCCGCTTGCCCAAGGTGGCGCGCGCCGACGAGCTTTCCTGAAAGGCGAAGTAGGCCCAGACAACGAGGGACGAAACCGCCACTAAGCCGGTCGGCATCGAAGCTTGAATGTTCTCAATGACGGTTTGCCAATCGACCATCTCGGTGATGGTGACGGGCATCGGAAAAAACAGCGCGATGATCTGCGTGACGACGATCAGAATGATGCCGTCGATGATCGCCGCGACGACCCGCAGCCAGAATCCGGCATAGCGCACCGTGCCGTCCTGCCGCGGCTGGGCATCCCATACCGGAGGCGGCGGTGGCGGGTTGGCGGAACCCGAATTCGGCACGCTGGCCATGGCGGTCTCCCCCGAAGCAATCGTCGAAACGAGCTTATCACGGGCACTGGCAAAGAAAACGGGCGGTGCCTTGCGACACCGCCCGAAGCTCGCCGTCGACCGGTCGGGGGCGACTACTGGAAGTCGCGCACGTCGGCCAGCGTGCCTTTGATCGCCGCCGCCGCCGCCATCGCCGGACTGACCAGATGGGTACGGCCGCCGCGGCCTTGCCGGCCCTCGAAGTTGCGGTTGGAGGTCGAGGCGCAACGCTGGCCGGGTTCCAGCCGGTCGGCGTTCATCGCCAGGCACATCGAGCAGCCCTGGACACGCCATTCGAAGCCGGCCTCGAGGAAGATCTTGTCCAGCCCTTCCTTCTCGGCCTCGGCCTTGACCAGACCGGAGCCTGGCACGACCATCGCCGAGACGCCCGGCGCCACCTTGCGGCCGCGCGCGATCTCGGCGGCGGCGCGCAAATCCTCGATGCGGCCGTTGGTGCACGAACCGATGAACACTCGATCGATCGGCACGTCGACCAGGCGCGTGCCCGGTGTGAGGCCCATGTAGGCGAGCGAGCGCGTCCACGCCTCGCGGCGATTTTCGTCCGGTGCGTTGGCCGGGTCGGGAATCACGTCGGTGATGGGCAGCGCATCCTGCGGGCTGGTGCCCCAGGTCACCATCGGCGGGATGTCGGAGGCGTTGAAGTCGAGCCGGACGTCGAAATTGGCGCCCTTGTCGCTCGGCAGGCGTCGCCACTGGCCGAGCGCCAGGTCCCAGGCACCGCCCTGGGGTGCGTAGGGCCGATCCGCGAGATACTTGAAGGTCGTCTCGTCGGGCGCGATCAGGCCGGCGCGGGCGCCCGCTTCGATCGACATGTTGCAGACCGTCATGCGGCCTTCCATCGTGAGCTCGCGGATGGCGCGGCCGGCATACTCGATGACGTAGCCGGTGCCGCCGGCGGTGCCGAGCCTGCCGATGATGGCCAGGATCACGTCTTTGGCCGTGACGCCGAGCGGCAGGCTGCCTTCGACGGCGACGCGCATGTTCTTGGCGGGCCTCTGGATCAACGTCTGGGTGGCGAGCACGTGCTCGACCTCCGATGTGCCGATGCCGAAGGCGAGCGCACCGAACGCGCCGTGCGTGGAGGTGTGGCTGTCGCCGCACACGATGGTCATGCCGGGCAGGGTCAGGCCCTGCTCGGGGCCGATCACGTGCACGATGCCGCGCCGCGGGTCGTCCATGCCGAAATAGGGCACCCCGAAATCGGCGACGTTCTTCTCCAGCGTCTCGACCTGGACGCGCGATTCCTCGTCCATGCCGCCTTCGCCGACCGGCGTGGTCGGCGTGTTGTGATCGGCCACCGCGATGGTGGCGTCGGTCCGGTGCACCGGGCGGTTGGCCATGCGCAGGCCCTCGAAGGCCTGCGGGCTGGTCACCTCGTGCACCAGATGCCGGTCGATGTAGAGCACGCAGGTGCCGTCGTCCTGGCGATGCACGACATGGGCGTCCCAGATCTTCTCGAACAAGGTGCGCGGCGGCGGTGGCGGTGGCGGCGGCTCAGCCGACTTCTTGCGGAAGGCCATGGCCTGCCTACTTCTTGCCGCCGCTCTTGGCGGCGCGCACGTTCTTGTCGTCCCGGGGCTTTTCCTTCTTGATCTTCTCGCGCTTGGGCCGCTTGGTCGCCTCCTCGGCCTGCTCGGCGATCAGCTCGCGTTGCGCTTCGATGTCCTCGGCGATGCGGCTCGCCTTGCCGCGCAGGTCGCGCAGGTAGTAGAGCTTGGCGCGGCGCACCACGCCCTTGCGCACGACCTCGATCTCCCAGATGCCGGGGCCGTACAGCGGGAAGACGCGCTCGACGCCTTCGCCGAAGCTGATCTTGCGCACCGTGAACGAGGAGTTCACGCCGGCATTCTTGCGGCCGATGCACAGGCCTTCGTAGACCTGGATGCGCTCGCGGTTGCCTTCCTGCACTTTGACGTGCACGCGCAACGTGTCGCCAGGTTCGAAACGCGGCACCGGCCGTTCGGCCTGCACCTTGTCGATCGTGGCCTGAGCCAGCGTGTCGAGAATGTTCATCGCATCCGTCCTTTCGTCACTTCTCTTCGTTCACCTTCGCGGTCCGCCGGCGAGCCCATAGGTCGGGCCGCCGCCGCCGCGTGATCTCTTCCCGCTGGGTCCTCCGCCAATCCGCGACCTTGCCGTGGTGGCCCGAGACCAGAACCTCCGGCACGCGCCGTTCGGTCCCATCGGGCCCGATCCAGCTCGCGGGCCTGGTGTAGTGCGGATACTCCAGCAATCCGTCCTCGAAACTCTCCTCACTCGCCGACAGGGGCTCGCCCATGACGCCGGGCAGCAGCCGCACGCAGCAATCCATCACCGCCAATGCCGCGATCTCGCCGCCCGAAAGCACGAAATCGCCAACCGAGATCTCCTCCAGCGCGTGGGCTTCGATGACGCGCTCGTCGACGCCCTCGAACCGCCCGCATACCAACACCACGCCCGGCCCCGCCGCCAGTTCCCGGCCGCGCGCCTGGGTGAACGGCGCGCCGCGGGGGGACAACAGGACCTTCGGCACCGCCGCCATGTCCGGCGATCGGACGACAGCCGCGATCGCCGCCGACAGGACGTCGGGCTTCATCACCATGCCGACGCCACCGCCGAACGGAGCGTCGTCGACCGTGCCGTGGCGGTCCATCGCGAACCGGCGAATGTCGACCGCTTCCAGCGACCACACGCCTTCCGTCAATGCCTTGCCGGCCAGACTTGCGCCCAGCGGGCCCGGAAACATCTCCGGGAAGAGCGTCAGCGCCACGGCGCGCCACACCTTGCCTTACCCCTCCTTCATCTCTGCGCCCGCCAGCACACCGGCTGGCGGATCGACCACGATCTTGCCGCCTTCGACGTCGACCTCGGGCACCGCTTCGTCGGTGAAAGGTAGCATCACAGAACCGCGTGACGCCGTGCCGCCCGAAATCTCCATCGTCCGTCCTGCGCCGAAATCGTGGAAGGCAACGACCTTCCCCCAATCGCGGCCGTCCCGACCGACAGCCGGCAGACCAACCAAGTCCGCCTCGTACCACTCCCGCTCGCCAGTCGCCGGCAATCGCTCGCGCTCGACGTAGAGTCGCAATCCACGTATCGCCTCGGCCGCCGTCCGATCGGCTACGCCCTCGATCCGGGCCAGCACGGCACCCTTGCTGGTGCTGAGCGCCTCGACCCGGTACCGCCTGCTCCCCGTCTCGTCCGACAGGTCGCCGTAGGAGGCGAGCGCCATCGGATTCCCGGTGAAGCTCCTGATGCGCACCAGGCCACGCACGCCGTGCGGCGCCGCCACGATGCCGAGCAGGACGCGGCCCTTACTCATCGCGCAGGCTCGTCAGCTTGCGGCCGCCTCCTTCTCGCCGCCTTCGGCCGCGCCGGCCGCGGCCTTCATGCGCTCCTGCGCCTTGGCGCGCGGCTGCGGCTTCTTGGTCTGCTCGCGCCGCTCGCGCGGCTTCATCATCTCGGCCTGGGCCAGGAAGCGCGCCACCCGGTCCGACGGCTGGGCGCCGGCCTTCAGCCAATGCGCGATGCGCTCCTTGTCGAGCGTGACGCGCTGGGCGTGTTCGCGCGGCAGCAGCGGATTGTAGGTGCCGAGCTTCTCGATGAAGCGGCCGTCACGCGGGCTGCGCGAATCGGCGACTACGATGTGGAAGAACGGCCGCTTCTTGGCGCCGTGACGGGTCATGCGGATAGCAAGCATTCTTTCTCCTTCGACAATTTCAGCGCGGGAAGCCGGGCGGCGGCATCATGCCTCCGAGGCTGCGCATGAATCCTTTCTCTCCGAGCTTGTTGACGCGTTTCATCATCTTCAGCATGTCGGCATGCTGCTTGAGCAGCTTGTTGACGTCCTGCACCTGAACGCCCGAGCCTTTGGCGATGCGCTTCTTGCGCGAGGCGTGGATGATGTCGGGGTTGCGCCGCTCCTTGGGCGTCATGGCGAGGATCACCGCCTCCTGACGCTTGAGCTGGCCCTCGTCGATCTTGGCTTTGGACATCGCGGCCTTGGCCTGCATGGCGCCCGGCAGCATGCCCATCAAGCCCGACAAGCCGCCCATCTTGCGCAGCTGGCGGAGCTGGCTCAGCAGGTCGTCCATGTCGAACTGACCCTTGCGGACCTTGGCCGCGAGTTTCTCGGCGTCTTCCTTCTCGATCGTCTCGGCGGCGCGCTCGACCAACGAGACGATGTCGCCCATGCCGAGGATGCGGCCGGCGATACGGTCGGGGTGGAACGGTTCCAGCGCATCGAACTTCTCGCCGACGCCGATCAGCTTGACCGGCCGGCCGGTGACGGCGCGCATCGAGAGAGCCGCACCGCCGCGCGCATCGCCGTCGACGCGGGTCAGCACGATGCCGGTCACGGCAAGCCGCTCGTTGAACGCCTTGGCGACGTTGACCGCATCCTGGCCGGTCATGGCGTCGGCGACCAGCAGGGTCTCCTTGGGCTTGGCGAGGTCGCTGATCTCGGCGACCTCCTTCATCAACTCCTCGTCGATGGCGAGCCGGCCCGCCGTGTCGAGAATCAGGACGTCGAAGCCTTCGCGCCGCGCCGCCTCCAGCGCCCGCCGCGTGATGGCGAGCGGCATCTCCAAGGGCACGATCGGCAGCGTCGGCACGCCGGTCTGCTCGCCCAGCACCTTGAGCTGCTGCTGCGCTGCCGGGCGGCGGGTGTCGAGCGAGGCCATCATGACCTTGCGTTTGGTGGCGAACGTGCCGCCGAACTCGGCGGACATGCCCTGCGGGCCCTGGCTCAGGCGATAGCCGATCTTGGCCGACGTCGTGGTCTTGCCGGAACCCTGCAGGCCCACCATCAGGATCACGACCGGCGGGATGGCGTTGAGATCGAGGTCGGCCACGGTGCCGCCCAGCATCTCGACCAGGTGATCGTTGACGATCTTGATCACCATCTGGCCGGGCATCACCGAGCGGATCACATCGGCGCCGATCGCCTTCGGCCGCACCTGGTCGACGAACTGGCGCACCACGGGCAGCGCCACGTCGGCCTCGAGCAACGCCGTGCGAACCTCGCGCAGGGCCGCGTCGACATCGGCCTCCGACAGCGCGCCGCGTCCGCGCAGCCTGTCGAAAACATCGCCTAGCCGTTTGCTGAGACCTTCGAACATCTCTCTCCGCTCGCTCAAACGCGGTTCGCGCCGATGCGCGAACCTTCGCGGATCAGCGGAGCTCCCCGCCGGGGGAACCATAAATCGGCACGACCGATTGAACGGGCGGGGTATAAGGCCTGCCGGGCGAGGAGTCAAAAGACTTGGCGATGGATCCTAATGCGTTGATTCAAAGGGATTTAAAGGCAGTTCCGGGATGGGCAGTCGTGGCCTTCCTGACGATCATGCCGCTGCTGGTGCTGCCGGCGGCGTGGCTGCTGCGGGACCGCGGCATGGTGGTGCTGCTGGCGGCCTTCTTCGGCTCCGCACTGCTGGCGATCGGTTTGACCATGGCGCCGCTCGGCCGCCAAGCGCTGCCGGCGCTGGCTCTCGGCCGGATGGCCTGGCGGTCGATCCTGGTCGGAACGATCGGCGCCTTGGTGGTGTCGTTCGCCGTCACGCGGTTCGGGGTCGAGCCGCAGGGGGTGAAGGAAGCCCTGGACGTGGCGCGCGGGCCGGGCTTTTTTCTCGAGAGCCTGGTGGTGATGGCGATCTTGGCGCCGCTGGCCGAGGAGCTGGTCTTTCGCGGTCTGCTCTATGGCTGGCTGGCCGGCCGCTGGGGCGGCAGCGTCGCCTGGCTCGTGAGCTCGCTGGCCTTCGCCGCGGCCCATGTCGAGCCCGCTCACGCGATCCTGGTCCTACCGCTCGGTCTGTGGTTCGGCTGGCTGCGCCGTAGGTTCGACTCGCTGTGGCCATCGTTGGTGGCGCACACGGCCAACAACGGCTTGGCTGTTGTCGCCGCTACACTGCTCGACGTTTGACCCGAGCACTATGCCGCGAGCTTGCGGTCGACGAACTCGAGCCGGTCCTGACCCCAGAAGATCTCGCCGTCGATCACGAAGGACGGCGCGCCGAACACGCCGTGGTCGATCGCATGCTTGGTATAGGCCTCGCGCTTGGCCGCCATCTCGGGCGCCTCGCTCGACCTGATCACAGCGTCGGCGTCGAGCCCACAACCCGCGATGATAGCCCGCAGGGTGGCGGGATCGCCGGTGTTATTCTCCTCGGCCCACAAGGCATGCAGCACGGCATGGGCGAGCTTGACGGCGTCGGCCATGCGGCCCTGCTCGCGTAGTGCGATCACGCACTTTGCCGCCGGCACCTCGTTGGCGGGGAAGAACTTGGGCTCGAGGTTCAGCTTCACGCCGAGATGGTCGCGCCAGCGCTTCAGCTCCATCATGCGATAGGCTTGGCGCTGTGGCGCGCGTTTGGGCAGCGGCAGGCCGCCCGACACCGCGAACACCGAACCGAAATCGACCGGCCAGATCGTGATGCTGGCGCCGTGCTTGCCGGCCATCGCCTCGAAGCGCTTGGATCCGAGATAGGTCCAGGGCGAGTTCAGCGAGACGTAGTAGTCGACATGCTTGGCCATGAGCGGTCCTCCGTCGCGACTGTGGCGCAATGACAGGCGACAGCAAAGAGCCGATCGGCCATGCTGACCACGTGACGGAACGGGCCATCGCCATCACCGGCGGCGACGCCGGCTACTTCGACCTAATCGTCGATTGCATCGGCTCGCTGCGCGCCACGGCCGAGGGTCGCGCCCTGGCATTGGGCGTGCTCGATTGCGGTCTGACCGAGGCGCAACGTGCCTGGTGCCGCGCGCAAGGCGCGATGCTGGTCGTGCCGCAGTGGGACTTCGACTTTCCCGGCCGCGACACGCTCAAGGACGGATACAAGGCTCTGACGGCGCGGCCTTTCCTGCCGCGCTACTTTCCGGGTTTCGACCTTTATTTCTGGATCGACGGCGACTGCTGGGTGCAGCAGGGCGACGCTGTCAGCCTGTTCCTGCGGGCGGCCCGTACCGGGGCGCTCGCCGTGGCGCCCGAGATTCACCGTTCGATGCGCCACTACCGGCACGCTTGGGGTGAGTTCTCGTCGGTCAATGGCGCGGCCTTCGAGGCCTGCTTCGATCGGCCGACCGCCGAGCGGCTGGTCCGCTATCCCATGATCAATGCCGGCGTCTTCGCGCTGCGCGCCGATGCCCCGCACTGGGTCGGCTGGGCCGATTTGCTGCGCCAGGCGCTGCAGCGGTCGACCAACATGACCGACCAGGTGGCGCTGAATGTCCTGATCTACGACCGGGGCTATTCCTGCGAACCTCTGCCCAGTCGCTGCAACTGGCCGGTCCATCATGCGACGCCGGCATGGGATGCCGAGCGCTCGCTGTTCGTCGAGCCCGCCATGCCCTACGACCCCTTGGGAATCCTGCATCTTACGATCTACACCAAGAAGCTTGCCGCCCTGGACGTGCGCGAGCTGGGTGGGCCGCATGCCGGGCAGGTCCGGCCACGCTCGTTGCGCTGGCTCGGACGAACCGCCATATAGCCAGCCATGTCAGGCATGCCGTTCCTCAAGATGCACGGGCTGGGCAACGACTTCGTCGTGCTCGACGCACGGCAGGCTGCCGTCGACCTGACGCCGGCGCGGCGGCGTGCGATCGCCGACCGCCGTCTGGGCGTGGGCTGCGACCAGTTGATCGTGCTCGAGCCGCCGACCGAGCGCGAGGCCGACGTCTTCATGCGCATCTACAATCCCGACGGCGGCGAGGCCGGCGCCTGCGGCAACGCCACACGCTGCGTCGCCTCGGTGGTGATGGACGAGCGCCGGACCGACCATGTGACGGTGCAGACGATCGCCGGCCTGCTCGATTCGCAGAAGACCGGGATGGGCAGCAACGGCCTGCCCGTGATCTCGGTCGACATGGGACCGGCACGGCTCGACTGGCGCGAGATCCCCGTCCGCGATGCCTGCGACACCAACCACATGCCGGTCGGCGTGGGTCCGCTTCAGGATCCCGTCGGCACCAACATGGGCAACCCGCACGCCACCTTCTTCGTCGCCGACGCCGTTGCGATCCCGCTCGACGAACTCGGCCCCAAGCTGGAGCACGACCGCTTCTTCCCCGAGCGCGCCAATGTCGGCGTCGCCCAGCTCATGGGCGAGGGTCGGCTGCGCCTGCGCGTCTGGGAGCGCGGTGCGGGCATCACGCTCGCCTGCGGTTCGGGCGCCTGCGCCGCCGTGGTCGCGGCGAGCCGGCGCGGCCTCGTGCAGCGCAAGGCCGACGTGATCCTCGACGGCGGCACGCTCACGATCGAATGGCTGCGCGACGGCCATGTGCTGATGACCGGCGAGATCGCGCTTGCCTTCAAGGGCGAGCTCGACCACTCGCTGCTTTCATGAGGTGATCCGGTGAGCGAATCACCCAAGCCTGAAGACGCCACAAGGGAAGCCCCGAAAAAAGGCTGGCTGTCGCGATGGCGGTCGAGGGGTGACGCGGGCAGCGCCACCCCCGAACCCGCGGCGGCGAGCGCGCCGCCCGAACCTGCGGAGCGCGAGCCGGCCGAGCCGGAAGTCGAGAAACAGGGCTGGCTGGCGCGGCTGCGCGAGGGACTTTCCAAGTCGACCAAACGGGTCACCGAAAGCATCACCAGCCTCCTCACCAAGAAGAAGCTCGATCAGCAAACGCTCGACGAACTGGAGGATGCGCTGATCCAGGCCGACCTGGGCGTCGGCGTCGCCGCCCGTCTGGTCGAGAAGCTCGGCAAGGAGCGGTTCGGCAAGGAGGTGACCGACGAGGCAGTGCGGGCCGCCTTCGCCGACGACATCGCCGAGATCCTGCAGCCGGTGGCGACCGAGCTGGTCATCGATCCCGGGCGCAAGCCGCATGTCGTGCTGGTGGTCGGCGTCAACGGCAGCGGCAAGACCACGACCATCGCCAAGCTCGCCAATCTTTACAAGCGCCAGGGCCGCACGGTCATGCTGGCGGCGGGCGATACCTTTCGTGCCGCCGCCGTCGAGCAGCTCAAAGTGTGGGGTGATCGCGCGCAAGTGCCGGTGGTCGCCAAGGACACCGGCGCCGATGCCGCCGGGCTCGCCTACGAGGCGCTCGAGCAGGCCAAGGCCGAGGCCTGCGATGTCCTGTTGATCGACACGGCCGGCCGGTTGCACAACAAGGCGAACCTGATGGACGAGCTCGCCAAGATCGTGCGCGTGCTCGCCAAGCTCGATCCGACGGCGCCGCATTCCTGCCTGCTGGTGCTCGATGCCACGACCGGCCAGAACGCCCACGCCCAGGTCGAAACCTTCAAGACGATGTCGCCGGTCGACGCCTTGGTGCTGACCAAGCTCGACGGCAGCGCCAAGGGCGGTGTCCTGGTGGCGCTGGCCGAGAAGTTCAAGCTGCCGGTGGTGGCGATCGGTGTCGGCGAAGGCATCGACGATTTACGGCCGTTCGAGGCGCGGGCCTTTGCGCGCTCGCTGATGGGGTTGCCGGCATGACCGAGCAGGCGGGTGAGGAGAAGGGGTCGCGGCGGCTCTACGCAACGCTGCTGGAGTTGGGGCCTTTGGTGCTGTTCTTCATCGCCAACGGCAAATGGGGGATTTTCGTCGGCACCGGCGTGTTCATCGCCGCCACCGCGGTGGCGCTGCCCTGCTACCGCTGGCTGGAGAAGCGTTGGCCGGTCATGCCGGTGGTCGGCGGCATCTTCATCCTGCTGTTCGGCGGACTGACCATCTGGCTGCAGGACGAGACCTTCATCAAGCTGAAGCCGACCATCGTGAACTGCCTGTTCGGCGTGATCCTGGGCGGCGGCCTGCTGCTGTTCCGCCGACCACTGCTGAAGCCGATCTTCGGTGCGGCCTTCCGGCTGACCGACGAGGGCTGGTACAAGCTCACGTTGCGCTGGACGGCCTTCTTCTTCGTGCTGGCCGCCGTCAACGAGGTGATGTGGCGCGGCTTCTCGACCGACACCTGGATCGCCAGCAAGATGTTCCTGAGCTTCCCGCTCACCATGATCTTCGCCTTCCTGCAGGTGCCGCTGCTCAAGCGCTGCTGGGACGGCGACGACAATCCATTCGCTAGTGTCCTGATCGAATAGTTCGTGTGATTATAGCCTCTGTAACGGACGGAGGCTCGTGATGGGAAGGCCAGCTGTTGCCATTGAACTTTCGACGGCGGAACGCGGCGAACTGGAAGGTTTGTC
>VGCQ01000010.1 GCA_016870055.1 Alphaproteobacteria bacterium
GTTTTGCAGCACGGCGGCGGCGACGCGATCGGGCGCCTGCTCGATGGCCTCGAAGCAGTAGCTGCCGCCGATGCAGCCGCCCATGACATGGAATTTCCTGAAGCCGAGATGGTCCATCAACGCCAGTTGATCGGCCGCAAACGTGTGCCAGCCGTGGTCGGGTTCGACATCGGCGATCGACCGGCCGGCATTGCGCTGGTCCATGGCGACGACGGTGTGATTGTCGGCCAGCGCGACCCGCGGATCCATCCAGGGAAAGCCGTTGGGGTAGGCGGGCGACGCGCCGCCCCACATCTTGGCCTCCGACTTCAGGCCGCCCGGGGCGTAGAGCAGCACGGGAAAGCCCGATCCGTAGACCTCGTAGTGGATGTCGGCGTCGGGGCGTTTCAGCATTGGCATGTCGACTTTCTCCTTCTGTTAGCAGCCGGCTGCCACGGCGTCGTCCAGCGTTCCGACGAAGGCTCGTGCGACCGGTTCGAGAATCTCCGGACCTGTCGCGGCGGCCGAGTCTGCCGGGGTGTGGAAGAAGGTGTGCGATCCCGCCATGCCGAAGAAGCGCGGATAGCCCGCGGCCAGCACGTCGCGCAACTCGCCGATGCCGGCGCGCGGCCCGCTGAGCGGCGTGCCGGCATCGGCGAGTTGCGCGACCGTCGTCTCCATCGCCGCCGAGCTCAGGATCAAACGCAGCCGCGTGTCGACCTTGCGATCGGTCACCCAGCGGCCGCCGTCGCGCCGCCATTCGTAGCAGGCGAGGGATGCGCCGAAATGCGCCCAGGCCAAGGTGCTGTCGGGTGGCGGTGCGCCATCGCGCAGGAAATGCTCCATGCCGCCGTGGCCGATCTCATGGCCGGCGGTTGCCACGAAGACCAGGTCGACATCGGGCCATCGCTTGTGTGCCAGCCGCGCCGTCGCCAGGAAACCCGCGATGCCGGGGCCGCGCTCGCATGTGCTGGTGAACCAGCTCGTCACCGGCGTCGAGACGGCGAGCCAGCGTCCGCTGCCGCGGTTCAGCCGGCCCACGACATTGTCGCCCGGTACCTGCTGGCGGAGGGCTCCTTCCACGGAGACGCTCACCGGCCGACCGGCCTGTCGCGCACTGTCGAGCAGGCCGCGATCCTTGGGTGCCACCAGGATCACCGGCACCGGCCAGGGTGCCTCGTTCTGATCGACGTTGTAGGTGAAGATCTCGCCGCTCGGATGATCGATGACGAGCAGCACGGCGGCGGGTTGACGCGCGAAGGCGGCCGCCAGAGTGGCGCGATGGGCGCTGTCGAGATAGGCGCCGCGATCAAAGGCAAGGGTGGTCAGCACGAAGGCACCGGGAGCTGGACCGCTGTCGGCTGGCGCAATCGGCGCTGTGAGCGAGAATGTTGCCGCGGTCGGCGGAAGCCACCACTGTGGCACGATGGACAGGTGCTGGCCTTCGACAGCAAGAGTGCCAGCGCGAAAGTCATATTGCCGGTCGAGCGTGAAAGGCTGCCGCGAGACGCTCAACCCGGCGCGGTCGAGTTCCTCGGCAATCCAGGCCATGGCGCGCTCGGCCCCCGATGAGCCGTACCGGTGCGCGCCGAAGCCGTCATAGCGGACGACGTCGGCATAGAGGGACGTGCCGGACAGAGGGTCCGCGGCGGCAGTTGCGGGTGACATGATGGGCAAGAGTGGCGATGGTCAGCCGAGTCCTGCAAACACGGCGCCTGCAAGTGTCCGACCGGGAGAGACCATGCAGGGCATGGCGTAGGTGACCGACCGACCGCCGTCAACCGTCCCATACGTTCTGCGGCATCGGCAGGTTGGCGAAGTCCGCGGCAACCAACGGTCGGTGATGGGCCACGCCTTCCTTCTCCAGAAGCATCATGTACTGGCGCACATGCTGGCCGCAGTGCCAGGTGGTGCGCTCCATGAGTTCGTGCAGGCTTTGCGGTCCGTAGTAGGTCTGCAGCATCCTGGACGGCACGGTGTCGCCGTCGCGCCACCAGGCCTGGAAGCGCTCGCGCACTTTCTCGCCGTAGCTCACCAAGGAGGCGATGTCGGCATCGGGTGCGGGCTCCTCGCGGAACATCTCCTGCACCAATACGGTGCCCCGATTGGCGTCGAGGAAGGCGTCGACAACTCGAAACAGGTGAAACGCGAGGGCGCGATAGCTCCGCGGTCGTCCAGGGACATGATTGTCCAACCGGTCGGCCGGCATCAGCGGGATGAGGTCCAGCGCTGCAGCCATGAATTTGTCGGCGCGGGCGGCCAGTGTCATGGTCGAGAGTTCGGGTCCCGACTTCTCGACCAATCCGAGGAAATCGACGATCTGCTTGGTGCTCTGGCCGAACGTGTATTTGTCGCCGCGCGACAGGACCGGCACCGAGCGCACGCCGAGCTTCTGCAGCTCCGCCATGCCGGACGGGTCCTTGAGCACATTCACCGAAACGAAGTCGATCGCACGGACCGATAGAAACTCTTTGAGTCTCAGGCAGCTGGTTCAACCCGGCTGCCAAAACACCTTCAGCAGTTCAGCCATTTCCTCGACCTCTCTCCACACCGCCTCGCTAGGAAGGCTTGACGCCGAGAGAGTCGAGCATTTTCTGCCAGCGCACAAGGTCGGACGCCAGCCGGGCGGCACATTCCGCCGCAGTCGAGGTCTCGACGTCGAGTCCGAGCTGCTGCAGCGACTCGGCCGTATCGCGCCCTTCGAGCGTCGCCCGCAACTCGCCTTCCAAGGCTGCCGTGACATCGGCCGGCAGGCCGCGCGGCCCGAAGAAGGCGTACCAGTTCTGCATTTCCAACATGGGATAGCCGAGCTCGACCACGGTCGGCACGTCGGGCGCGGCGGCGCTCCGCTTGTCGCCGGACGAAACCAGGATGCGGACCCGGTTGCCACGATGGTGCTGCAGGAAGGACGTGAGGCCACTGGTGCCGGCCGGCATCTTGCCTTGCGTCAGGTCGGCGACCAGCGGCGCGGCGCCCTTGAAGTAGACGGCGTCCAACGGCCGGCCGAGCGTCTTGCCGATCAGCAGGCCGAAATAATGGGTGAAGCTTTCCAGCGACGTCGTGCCGAAGCGGGCGTCTTCAGTGCGCGCCGTCTTCAGCCACCGAGCGTACTCGTCGAGAGTCGCGACGCCGAGCTTGGGCGAGACGGCGAACGTCGTCGAGTAGGTGCCCGCCAGAGTGAGCGGCGCGATGTCGGTCTGTGGGTCGAACGGAAAGGTCTTGGTCGTCAGCTTGCCGATCAGGGTCGCGGTCGGCATGAAGGCCAGCACCGATCCGTCGGTCGGCGCTTTCTTCAGCACTTCACCGGCGCTGGCGCCCGCTGCTCCCGCCCGGTTCTCGATGGTCACCGGCCGCGCCAGGCGTCGTTGCAGAGCTGCGGCGACGACGCGCGCCATCTCGTCGGTGCCGCCACCCACGGGATAGCCGACGACAATGCGGATGCCGCGCGTCGGCAGCACACCTTGCGCGTGCAACGGGGCAACGCCCGCCAGGGCGGGCGCTGCCAACACGAGGCGGCGCGACAGTCGGCTCATCCAGGTGAATCCTCCTGCGCGGCTGGCCGACCTGCGTCATGCAGGCTTGTGGCAAACGACGCAGATCTTGTTGCCGTCGGGATCTCTCAGGTAAGCGCCGTAGTAGTTGGGATGATAGTGCGTCCGCAGGCCGGGCGCACCTTCATCCTTGCCGCCGGCAGCCATGCCGGCCTTGTAGGCTGCGTCGACGGCGGCGCGATCCGGCGCGTCCAATCCGACAGTGATGCCGTTGCCGACGCTTGCCGCTTTCTTGTCCAGCGGTGTGGTGGCCCAAAGCTGCGGACGGCCGCCTTGGCGGCCCCAGCCCACGGCATTGGGATAGTCGGCCAATCGGACAAGCCCGAGCGGCTTGGTCAAGCCGTCGAAGAAACTCTTTGCCTTGCCAATGTCATTAGTTCCCACGGTAACGTGACTGAACATGATCGAACCTCCATTCACGGCTCATGACGCGGCCGGTGCGTAGACCGCCGCCAGTTGACGCGACACCAATCGCGCATAGAGACCGCCCTTGGCCAGCAGCGAGGCGTGATTGCCGATCTCGGCGACCCGACCCTCGTCCAACACGACGATCACATCGGCATCGCGCACGGTCGACAGGCGATGGGCGATGACGATGGTCGTGCGGTCGGCCTGCAGTCGGTCGAGCGCGCGGCGCACCGCTTGTTCGTTCACCGCGTCGAGATGCGAGGTCGCCTCGTCGAGCACGAGGATCGGCGCATCCTTCAGGAAGGCGCGCGCGATCGCCACGCGCTGGCGCTGGCCGCCCGACAGCGCCGTGCCACGCTCGCCGACCGGTGAGTCGAGGCCGTCGGGCAGGGTCGCGAAGAGCTCGCTGAGGGAGGCGTGCTCGATGGCGGCTTGCAGCTCGGCCGGCGAGGCGTCGGGCCGGGCGATCAGGATGTTGGCGCGCAGGCTGTCGTTGAACAGATAGGTGTCCTGGGCGACCAGGGCGATCAACCGGCGCAGCTCGTCGAGCTTGTAGTCGCGCAGGTCGGAGCCGTTCAGGGTGATGCGGCCGTCCTGGGGATCCCAGAACCGCATCAGGAGTTGCGCCGTCGTGGTCTTGCCGGCGCCCGACATGCCGACCAGCGCGACCGTCTTGCCGGCGGGGATCTCGAAACTCACGTCGGCGAGGGCGCGGCGCATCTGGCCGGGATAAGCGAAGCTCACCTGCTCCAGCGCCAGCGCCGCGGCGCCGCGCCGTGCCGGCACGCCTGGCCCGTCGCGCACCGGGATCGGCTCGTTGGCCAGCGCATAGACCCGGCGCGTCGCGCCCAACGTGTCGGCGAGCTGCCGGCCGATCTGGGCGATCTCCGACACAGGCAGGAAGGCCGCCATGGCGAGCAGCGTGAGCAGCGGCAACAGTCCGGGATCGATGGCGCCGCGTTGCGCCAGGGCGGCGCCTACCACCACGACGGCGAGGCCGCCGAGACCGGTCAGCACCTCCAGGATGGCGTGCTGCAAGGTGAGCTCGCTGAAGAACGGCAGGCGCAAGGCGATGTGCTGCTGCGAGAGCCGGTCGAGCTTGGCGCCGCGGTTCGCTTCTTGTTGGAAGGCCACGATCTCGCCCAGGCCTTGCACCGCATCGACGGCGAAGGCGCCAAGTTCGCCCGCCGCCTCGCGCGAGCGGCTGCCCAGTCGGTCGACCCGCTTGCGCATCAGGAAGGGGCTCAGGCCCACCGCGATCAGAAACGGCAGCAGTGCCGCTGCGACCCAGAGGTTGGTCGAGGCCAGCACGGCGATCACGGCCGCCGGCACCAGGATGGCGACGAAAGCCGGCGCCACGGTGTGGGCGAAGAAGTACTCGACCAGCTCGATGTCGTGCGTCGCCAACGACATCAGATCGCCGGTGCGGCGCCGCACCAGATAGGCGGGGGCGAGTGCGTCGAGCTTGCGGAAGGCGTCGATGCGCATCTCGGCCAGCAGCCGGAAGGCCATGTCGTGCGCCAGCCAGGATTCCAGCCAGTGCAGCACGCCCGACAATGGCGCCACGACGGCGAGCGCGATGGCGTAGCCGGCGTAGGGCTCGTGGTGCTTCAGCGCCAGCACGATCAGGGCGGACAGCACGCCGACGCCGACGAAGGCCACGACGCGCAGCACGCCCAGCAGGAAGGTGGCGGTGAGCTTGCCTTTCCACGGCAGGATCACCTTCATCAGCGCGATCACGACTTGATACCAGGTCAGGCCTTCCGCCTTGATGATGCCTTCGGTGACGGTCTGGCTGGGCAACCGGGTGTCGTCCTTTGGCGCGCGGACCTCCTGCTCCGTGTCGCGCTTGTGAACGGACCCGGAGGTCCGCGCGCCCTCATGGACCTGCTCGGCCATCAGACCGGCATAGACGCCGCCTTGGGCCATCAGCGTCTCGTGTCGGCCCTGCTCGGCCACCTTGCCGCCGTCCAGCACCAGGATGCGGTCGCAGTCGATCACGCTCGACAGGCGATGGGCGAGGATCAGCGTGGTGCGGCCCCGCATCAGCCGGTCGAGCGCTTCCTGGATCACCGCCTCGTTTTCGGCGTCGACCGCCGACAGCGCTTCGTCGAGCACCAGGATCGGCGTATCGCGCAGAAGTGCGCGAGCGATGGCGACGCGCTGGCGCTGGCCGCCGGAGAGCTTGATGCCCTTCTCGCCGATCACCGTGGCGTAGCCCTGTGGCAGGCCGAGGATGAAGTCGTGGATGTTGGCGGCGCGGGCGGCATCTTCCAGTTCGCGCTGCGACGCATCGGGTCTGCCGAGACGGATGTTCTCCTCGACCGTGCCGTGGAACAGGAAGGTATCCTGGTTGACCACCGAGATCAGCGAGCGGATCTCGTCGAACGGCAGCGTGCGCAAGTCGCGGCCGCCGAGCAGGATGCGGCCGCGGTCGGGATCGTAGAAGCGCAGCAGCAGGCGCACGATCGACGACTTGCCGCCGCCGGACGGGCCGACCAGGCCCAGCCGCTCGCCGGCTTCGGCGCGGAACGACAGCCCGTCATGCACCGCACGGCGCGTCCCGGGATAAGCAAAACCCACGTCCTCGAAGGCGATGGTCGGTGCCAAGACCTTGTCGAGCCGCGCTGGAGGCGCGTCGACGACGTTTGGTCTGTCGTCGAGGATGCGGTAGATGCCCTGCGCCGCCGACAGCCCGACCATGCCCTGATGCAGCACGGCGCGCAGCTCGCGCATCGGCCGGAAGATCTCGATGCCCAGCATCAGGATGATCAGCAGCGCCGACAGCGACATGGCGCCCGCCTCGACTCGCGAGGCGCCGTAGATCAGCGCCGTTGCCGCGCCGCCGGCGATGGCGATGTCGGTGATGCCGCGCGCCAGGGCGTTGGAGCCGAGCACCCACATGGTGCGGCGGAACAGATCGCGCGCCTCGACTTCGAGTCGGTCGGCGCGCGTCGTGCTCTGGCCGAACGCCTTGAGCGTGGCCAGTCCCTGGATCGAATCGAGGAACTCGGCGGCGAACGAGGCGTAGGCCTTCTGCCGCCGCATCGAGTTCCGGGCGTCCCACTTGTGCCACAGCGCGGGGGCGAACAGGGCGACCAACGCGAAGCCCAGCATGACCGTCGCCACCGGCAGATCGACGAAAGCCACGACCGCGAAGATCAGCCCGGGCGAGATCAGCGCGATCAGGAACTGCGGCAGGAACTGGCCGAAATAGGTCTCGAGCTGCTCGACGCCGTCGGTCAACGACAGGGTGAGACCGCCCGAGCGCTGCCGGCCGATCGTGCCGGGGCCGAGCGCCGCCACCTGGTCGTAGAGGATGCGGCGCAGCTTCTTCTGTACCCGCGCCGCCGTGCCGTGCGCGACCACGGCCCGCCAATGCTCGGCGCCGCCGCGCAGCACCATCACCAGCGCGATCACCAGCACCCACGGCACCAGCTCGGCGAGCGGCCGGCCGGCGAACACTTCGCCGATCAACCAGCCCAGCAGCGCCAGGCGGGCGATGCCGAGGCCGACGGCGAGCAACCCGATGGCGACGGTGCCGGCAATGCGCCCGCGCACGCCTTGGGTGAAGACGAGAAGTCGTGGCTCGATATGCACCGTGCCATGCTAGGACGGAAGCCGTCCGATCGTCAGGCGACAAATTGTAGGAGCGCACCACCGTTCAGCCGGTGGTTCTCTGTGACGGCGTCAAACCGCGATCATTGATTGACGGCTGTCGGCGCAAGCGCCGTCTACATCGTCGTCTGCAGAATCCCGCCGCGCGGCTGGCCAGCCTCTATGTTGCGCCACAGGATTTCGTGGCCGGCCGGCAATGGCCGGTTGTTGGCCATGGTGAGCCATAGCCTGAGCAGCAGCCGGCTCTTGCTGGCGGCGAAGTCGTCCTCGAACGGCGTGCGGCCATGATAGGTGACGTGGCTGTTGATCAGCTGCAGGTCGCCCGGCTCCAGGGTCATCTCGAAGCACAGCTCTTCGGCCGTCGCCATCAGGACGTCGATCGCCTCCTTCTGCTTGTCCGTGAGCTTGGGCACGCCCGGCGCCATCTGCGCGGCTTCGATGAAGGTGAGCGAATAGTGCGAGGTGAACTTGCCGTCGCGCAGGCCGAAGATCGGCAGCGGATAAGCGGTCTCCTTGGTCGTGCCTTCCTCGCCGAACCGGCTGCGCCAGTAGTCGGTGAACAATGCATCGAGCAGGTCGGGACGCTTGGCGAGGATCGCGTTGTGGATGGCGGGCGTCGAGGAGAGTGTGCTGACGCCACCCTTCATCGCCTGCCGCACGCACAAAAGACCGACGACGTCGGTACGGTCGGTGTGGAAACGCAGGCTGCCGTTGGTGAGCGTGCGGGCGTAGGAGGAGAGGAACGTGCTGCCCTTCTGGTCCTTGGTCTCGCCGTAGGTGCGGCCAACATGGGCGCCCTCGTCGCGGATGGCGCGCATCAGTTCGCCCGAGCGGTTCTGGTAGACCGGCGTGCCGAGGTGGCAGCCCAGCCCGAAATAGATGCGTCGCAGGTCGTCTTCGTCGTAGCGATCGACCGGGAAACCGCGCAGCTTCATGATGCCGCAACCGTTCTCCAGCTCGTCGGCAATCTCGGCGAGTAGCTCGCCCAGCCTGCCGATCGGAAAGTCGGCGCGCGTGACTTGCGACCAGGCAAGGCCCCTTCTCTTGACGTGCGCCAACGCTGCGTCGAGGTCGGTGATCGCGGCCGTGGGGAAGTCGCGAATCCACCGCGTCGAATGCCTGATTTCCTCGCCGCGCCAGACGGCGGGGCCGGTGAGCGGTGTGCGGCTTGTCATGACCGCTCCACTATAGCGCCTTGCGCATGTTTATCGAAGTCGGGTGATCGAAGCCCTCGTGCGCCTCGCGCGAGATCTCGACATAGCCCAGCGACTGGAACAGCCGCTGATTCTCGATCAGCACGACACGCACGCCCAGCCGCACGCCCGTCAGGCCGCGCCGGCGCGCCTCCTGCTCGACCGCTTCGACAAGGCGCCGAGCGACACTCTGGCCGCGCGCCGCCGGCAGGACCGACAGCCGGCCGAAATAGAGGTCGCCCTCCAACGGCTTCAGCATGACGCAGCCCAGGACGTGTCCGTTCCGCTCCGCGACGATGGCGCTCGCGCCGCCTGTCAACTCGGCGGCGATGGCGTCGGCCGTCTCGCGGAAGGCGCCCGACTCGGGCTGCAGCCTGCCGCGATACTGCTCGAAGGCCGCGGCGATGGTGGCCGCCACCGCCGCGGCGTCCGCGACGCTCGCCGTGCGCAGGACAAGATGGTCGCTCATGCCGTCTTTCTCGCGTAGGCTCGCGTCAAACTCGGGGAAAGGCAATGGGCTACCAGACCATCGAGGTGCGCAAGCTGACGCCCGGCATCGGCGCGGAGATTTTCGGCGTCGACCTCGCCCGGCCGCTCGGCAACCAGGCTTTCCAGGAGATCCATGATGCGCTGATGGACAACCTGGTGATCTTCTTCCGCGACCAGGAGCTCGACCACGAGCAGCACAAGGCGTTCGGCAGGCGCTTCGGCGAGCTGCACATCCATCCCACGTCGATCGCCACCGCGAAGGACCATCCGGAGGTTCTGACCATCAAGGCCGACAAGCACTCCAAGTACGTCGCCGGCGAGGAGTGGCATTCCGACGTCTCGTGCGATCCCGAACCGCCGATGGGCAGCATCCTCTACATGAAGGAGCTGCCGCCCGACGGCGGCGGCAACACGTTGTTCGCCAACATGTACCGCGCCTACGACACGCTCTCGCCGCCGATCCAGCGCCTGTGCGAGGGCCTGACCGCGATCCACGACGGCGCCCAGGTCTATGGCGGCCGCTTTGGTCAGAAGCCCAAAGAGGGCGGCTTTCCGCGCAGCGAGCATCCGGTCGTTCGCACCCACCCGGTGACCGGCCGCAAGGCGCTGTTCGTCAATCGCAACTTCACGACGCATATCGCGGGCCTGCGGCGGGCCGAGAGCGATGCGTTGCTGGAGATGCTCTATCGCCACTGCGAGACGCCGGAATTCCACTGCCGCTTCGCCTGGCAGCCCAACTCGATCGCCTTCTGGGACAATCGCGCGGCCATGCACCATGCGATGTGGGATTACTTCCCGCGTCGCCGGCTGGGCTACCGCGTCACCGTCAAGGGCGACAAGCCGTTCTATCGTCCATAGGGAACAGACATGGCGCTCATCACCTACCTGACGCGCATCCAGTTCGATTTCGGCGCGCTGAAGCTCTTGGAATCCGAGCTGCAGCTGCTCGGCATGCGCCGGCCGCTGATCGTCACCGACAAGGGCGTCATCGCCGCCGGGCTGTGGGCCAAGGTGAAGGAGCGCCTGCCCGGCAACATGCCGATCGCCCTGTATGACGGCACGCCGGAGAACCCGACCGAGGCCGCCATGCGCGAGGCGCTGGCGGTCTACAAGGCCGAAGGCTGCGACGGCATCATCGCGATCGGCGGCGGCTCGCCCATGGACCTCGCCAAGGCGGTCGGCCTGATGGCGACGCATCCCGGCAACGCGCTGCAAGCCTACGCCGTCGTCGAAGGCGGCGGCGCCAAGATCACGTCGGCGATGGCGCCGATCGTCGCCATTCCCACGACCTCGGGGACCGGTAGCGAGGTGAGCCGCGGCGGCATCATCATCATGGACTCGGGCCGCAAGCTCGCGATCGGCAGTCCGCATCTGATCCCCAAGCTCGCCTTGATCGACCCCGAGCTCACCCTCGGCTTGCCGGCGCATCTGACGGCCGGCACCGGCATGGATGCCTTCACCCACAACATCGAGTGTTTCCTGTCCAATGCCTTCAACCCGCCGGCCGATTCGATCGCGCTCGACGGGTTGGAGAAGGCATGGCGTTATGTCGAGCGCGCCACCAAGGACGGCTCGGACCGCGAGGCGCGCTACAACATGGCGATGGCCGCCATGGAAGGCGCCATGGTGTTCCAGAAGGGCTTGGGGGCGGTGCATGCGCTCAGCCATCCGACGGGTGGATTGCAGGGTTATCGCCTGCATCACGGCACGCTGAATGCCGTCTATCTGCCGGCCGTGCTGCGCTTCAACGAGCCGGTGGTCGGCGAGAAGTACCGCAAGGTTGCCCAGGTCATGGGCCTGTCCGAGCGCGAGGCCAATGCGGCAGGCGTGGCCGATGCCGTGAGTGCACTCAATGCGCGACTCGGCATCCCCAAGGGACTGGGCGCCATGGGGCTGGCGCAGGACACGGTCGAGAAGATCGCCGACGGGGCGCTCGGCGATCACTGTCATCTGTCGACGCCGCGCCAGCCGACCAAGGCGCAGTATGTGCAGTTGATAGAGGAGTCGTGGGGATGAAGGTCAAGGACAAGGTCTGCGTCGTCACCGGCGCGGCAGGCGGCATCGGCGAGGCGGTCGCGCGGCGCTATGCCAAAGAGGGCGCCAGGGGCGTGGTCGTGGCCGACCGCGACGCCGGCCGCCTCGAGGCGGTCGCACGCGACATCGGCGGGCTGGCGGTGGCGGGCGATGTCGGCAAGGAGGCCGACATCAAGCGGCTGGTGGCGGAGGCCGAGCGGCGCTACGGGCCGGTCGACGTCTTCTTCTCCAATGCCGGCATCGGCCGCGGCGGCCACGAGGATGCGACCGACCAGGACTGGGCCGACAGTTGGGCGATCCATGTCATGGCCCATGTCTATGCCGCGCGCGCCCTGGTGCCGGGCATGCTGAAGCGCCGATCGGGCTACCTGCTCAACACCGCCAGCGCCGCCGGCCTGCTCGCTTCGATGGGCTCGGCGCCCTACGGCGTCACCAAGCACGCCGCCGTGGCCCTGGCCGAGCATCTCGCCATCCAGTACGGCGATCGGGGCATCTGCGTGTCGGTGCTCTGCCCGCAGGCGGTCGACACCAATATGCTGCGCATGGCCGGTGCCACCGCGGCGTCGGTCGACGGCGTGCTCAATACCGACGCCGTCGCCCAGACCGTGGTCGAGGCCATGGACGAGGAGCGCTTCCTCGTCCTGCCGCATCCCGAGGTCAAGGAGTACATGGCGCGCAAGCTCGATCGCGACCGCTGGCTGCGCGGCATGCGTCGCTTGCGCGACAAGACCGGCGAGGGTCAGAAGCGCTCATGACGGATCGGTCGGACAACCCCGTCCGGCGACGGTGATCCCCTACGTCGAATCCTTGTTCGCCGGGGTCGGCATGTGGACGGCGATCGGCGTCACGCTGGTTGCCGGCCTGATGCGCGGCTTCGCCGGTTTCGGCTCGGCCATGCTGATGGCGCCGATCTTCGCCATCCTGTTCGGCTCGGCCGACATGGTGGTGACGGTGGTGGCGATCGAGCTGGTGGTCTCCCTGCAGCTCTTTCCGCAGGTCCGCCGGCACGCCGACTGGCAGGTGCTCACACCCATGAGCATCGCCGCCTGCGCCGCCATGCCGGCGGGTGTCTGGCTGCTGGCCAGCGTCGACAAGAACATCATCGTCACTGCGGTCTCGGCCGTGATCGTGGCGTTCGTGATCCTGATGTGGACCGGCTGGAAATACACCGGTCGGCGCTCGACCGTCGCGACAGTCGCGGTCGGCACGGTGTCCGGCGCCATGATGGCGACCACCAGCGTCGGCGGCCCGCCGGTGCTGCTCTATCTCCTGTCGGGCAACGATCCGCCGCAGGTCAACCGTGCCAACATCGTCACCTACTATTTCCTCACCCAGTTCCTGCTGCTCGTCATCGTCCTGGCGACCGGTGTCGCCGGCCTCGACGCCCTGGCGCGGGCTGTCGTGCTGTTTCCGGTCATGACGCTCGGCGCCTGGCTGGGCGGCCGCGCCTTTCATGGCTTGGCGAGCGAGCGGCTCTACCGCAACGTGGCGCTCACCATCCTGTTCGCGACCGGCTTGTTCGGTTTGCTGCGCGGCTGGCTGATCGGCTGACGCTGCGCGACGGCGGGCGTTTCTGATATCATTTCGGCCTTCTGGGAGGAGTTCATGCGGTTCGTCTTTCGCATCCTTGGCGTCACCTCCGTCACGATCCTGGCAGCCGGCCTCGCCCTGCCTGCCCAGGCTCAGGACGCCTTCATGCAGGTCTGCTTGCAGACCACGCCGCAAAAGATGTGCGAGTGCATTTCTTCCAAGCTGCCGGCCGACAAGCGGCAAGCCGCCATCGAAGGCCTGCGCAAGTCCAACGCCGCCATGCGGCCGGGCGGCAACCTGCTCGACCCGGCCAACCTCTCGCAGGAGCAGATGCAGGGGTTGGATGCCGTGGTCATCGCCCAGGCCAACTGCACCTGAGCCGTCCGCGCTCCGACCCGCCGCCCCGGCCACCAAAGGCAAACGGCGCGCATCGCTGCGCGCCGTTGGTCCCGATTGGTCGGAGTGAGAGGATTCGAACCTCCGGCCCCTAGCTCCCGAAGCTAGTGCTCTACCAGGCTGAGCTACACTCCGTCGAAAAACAGAGCGACCCCCACTCGGGACGCGGGGTTATAGCGGTGGCCCCTAGCGGTCGCAAGGGCCGCACGGCGCCGCTATAGTGTGGTCTTCGCGGGCTTCACGGGGGACGCATGGCCAAGAAGAGAAAGCGGCTGAAGATCGCCTTGATCGGTTATGGCGCCATCAGCAAGACCTTGTTCGATGTCTTCCGGGACAAGAAGCCACCGATCGACATCGTGGGCGTGCTGGTGCGGCCGGGCCGCGTCAGGGAGACGCAAAAGAAGGTCGGCCGCAAGGTCGCGGTGGTCGACTCACTGAAGGCGCTGCTCAAGCTCGAGCCCGAAATCGTGGTCGAGGCGGCGAGCCAGCAGGCGGTTCGCGAGTGGGGCGAGACCATCCTGAGGAAGGGCTTCGATCTGATGGTGATCGCCACCGGCGCTTATGGCGATCCCAAGCTCTACAAGAAGCACATCAAGGCGGCGGAGAAGAGCGGCGCGCGGCTGCGCCTGCCGTCGGGCGCCATCGCCGGTCTCGACGGACTCTTGGCCATGCGGCTGGGCAAGCTCGAACGCGTGAAGTACGTGTCGATCAAGCCGCCGCACGCTTGGAGCGGCACGCCGGCCGAGACCGAGTTCGACCTGCCGGCGATCAAGCAGCCGACCGTGATCTTCCGCGGTACGCCGGCCGATGCCGGCCGGCTTTACCCGAAGAACGCCAACCTTGCGGTGACGGTGGCGCTGTGCGGCGCGGGGCTCGATCACACCGACATCGAGCTGGTGGCCGACCCGACCTTACCGGCCGGCACCAACGCCAGCCGCCTGGAAGTGGTGGGCGATTCTGGCGAGCTCAAGATGGAGCGGCTGGGGCGCGCCATGCCCGACAATCCCAAGACCGGCGTGCTGACCGCTCTCACCATGGCTGATGACCTGATGAAAATCGTGCGCGCCAGCGATTGGTAGCGCCGTATGGTCCTCACGCTTACTGTGCGGCGCGGCCTCAGCGCGGCCCGGACGGTGGCCCCATGGTGCCGCGCATCGAGCCACCCATCATGCGCGCGCCGTCGAGCACGGTTTTCTGCTCGGCCGACAGCGTACCGTACAGGGCCGCCAGGCTCGGCTTGACCGCTTCGATGCGGTCGAGCTGGGCCTTCATCGCCGCCTCGCGCATGGTCAGGCGCTCGATGTAGCCCGGCCGCTCCTTGAGTTCGGTCGGCAGGGCCTTGCAGCGCGCTGTTTCCTTGACGTCGGCGTCGTCGGCCGCCTTGGTGAAGGCGCTCCACGCCGTCATCTGCTCGGGCTTGAGGTCGAGGCGGATCCGCAGGTAGGTGCGGCCACCGGCGCGGCGCGCGACATGGTCGAGGCAGATCGACTGGGGATTGAACGTGGTGCGGCCGCGATCCGTCGTCGGAAGGGCCGGAGCGGCTTGTGCAAGCTCGAGCGGGTCCTCGCCGACTGCGCCGTCGAGCGCGAGGGCGGGCGCGGCGACCATCAGGCCGGCGATCACGGCGGCCGTCGATGCCGCCAGGGTGCGGGAGAAAAACGTCATCGTCGTACCTCACCGAAGAGCGGATGCTGTACCGATGATACGGCCGAACCGGGGCAAACGTGCCCGGCCGTTTGGTTAACTTATGTAAAGTTCGGGCGCTGCTCGGCCATCCATCGTGCGAATGCCTCGCGCTCGCCCGGCGTCATGTGCAGGCCTTCCTTGGTTCGCCGCCACAGCACGTCGTCGGCCTCGGCCGCCCACTCCTCGCGCATCAGGTAGCGGACCTCGGTCTCGTACAGTTGTCCGCCGAAGTGGCGGCCGAGGTCGCCGACGGTGCGCAGGCCATCGAGCAGGTCGTCCAGGCCCGAGCCGTGGCGCCGCGCCAGCACCCGGACAAGTTCCTTGGGCAGGTCGGGCTTGACGGTGCAGGCCGCGGCAACAAAGGCGTCGAACGCCTCCTCGAAGGTCCTGGCGTCGGCCATTTCGCCGTCCGCCACGGCACGGCCGGCCGTCCATTCGACGCCCATATGGGGAAAGTGCGGCGCAAGATCGCGCAACGCATGCTCGGCCAGCCGCCGATAGGTGGTGATCTTGCCGCCGAACACCGAGAGCAGCGGCGCCGTCCCTACCGCACCATCGACCTCGAGATGGTAGTCGCGCGTCACCTCCGACGGATCGTCGTCGCCGTCGTCGAACAACGGACGCACGCCCGAGTAGGTCCACACCACGTCTGCCGGCTGCACCGGTTTGGCCATGTAGTGACTGGCGATGGCACAGAGATAGTCGATCTCCTCCTGGCTGCAGGTCGGCTTCTCGCCCGTCTCGACCGGGATGTCGGTCGTGCCGATCACCGAGAAGGAACGCTCGTAGGGGATGACGAATACGATGCGCTGGTCGGCATTCTGCAGGATGAAGGCGTGGTCACCCTCGTAGAGTCGCGGCACCACGATGTGACTGCCCTTGATCAAGCGGACCCGCTTGTTGGTCTTGATGTGGGTCTGCTCGTCGAGGAAGCGCTTGACCCACGGCCCCGTCGCATTGACCAGGCCGTGCGCCCGCAGCTTCACATGCGCGTCGCCGGGGCCTGCCAGCTCGATCTCCCACCACTTGCCGTCGTCGCTGCGCCGGGCGGCAAGACAGCGGTGGCGGGCGAAAATGCGGGCGCCCATGGCGCGCGCCGACTTCAGGTTGGCGACCACCAGGCGGGCATCGTCGACCCAGGCATCCGAGTAGACGAAGCCGTTCTTGAACGACGGTTTCAGGCCCTTCCCGAACTTGGAACTCGGCAGGTCGACCGCGACCGACTTGGGCAAGGTCATGTGCCAGTCGAGATGGTCGTAGAGGAAGAGGCCGAGCCGCAGCATCCAGCGTGGCCGAAGATGCGGCTCGTGCGGCAGCACGAAGCGTAGCGGGAAGGAGAGGTGCGGCGCCTTGGCCAGCAAGACCTCGCGCTCCTGCAGGGCCTCGCGCACCAGCCGGAACTCGTAGTGTTCGAGATAGCGCAGGCCGCCATGGATCAGCTTGGTCGAGGCCGAGGAGGTGGCGCTCGCGAAGTCGTGCATCTCGCACAGCCCGACCTTCAGCGCCCGTCCCGCCGCATCGCAGGCGATCCCCGCGCCGTTGATCCCGCCGCCGACCACGAACAGGTCGAGCGGCGCCTCGTTTGCCTTCATGGTTCCACCGTATAGCGCGCTTGACCGGGCGATGCAGGGTCCTCAAATGGCCGCATGGGGCTGCTGCTCAAGATCATCCTGTTCGGCGTCGCCGTCTGGGCCGCGTGGAAGACCTTCCATCGCTGGAAGAGCCTGTTCGACCGTTTCGTCGGCAAGCCAGATCCACCGCCGGCTGCCCCGCGCCCGCCGCCGGCCGAGCCTCTGCCGGTGCGGCGGGGTCCGGTCGAGGACACCGTCCAGTGCGCCGGTTGTGGCGCCTATCTGCCGGCCAGCGCCGAAAAATGCAGCCAGTGCGGCCGTCCCCAGCCACAAGGCCGCAGCTCGACCTGAGGGTGGCCGGCGCGCTTGACCGGGGTGGGGGTGGCACCTATTTTGCCGCACCGCAAAAACGGCCTTAAGTCGCGGAAACACAAGGCCTTCTGAGCTTCGGGGAATACCGGTGTCCGAGCCCGCCGCACGCGCCAAGCCGACGTGCTTCCAAGAACTTATTCTGACCTTGCAGGACTACTGGGCCGGCCAAGGCTGCGCGATCCTGCAGCCGTTCGACATGGAGATGGGCGCCGGCACCTTCCATACCGCGACCACGCTGCGGGCACTGGGGCCGAGACCGTGGTACGCCGCCTATGTCCAGCCCTCGCGGCGGCCCAAGGACGGCCGCTACGGCGACAATCCGATGCGCCTGCAGCACTACTACCAGTTCCAGGCGATCCTGAAGCCCTCGCCGACCGACATCCTGGAGCGCTATCTCGGCTCGCTCGAGGTGATCGGCATCGACACCTCCCTGCACGACATCCGCTTCGTCGAGGACGATTGGGAAAGCCCGACGCTCGGCGCCTGGGGCCTCGGCTGGGAAGTGTGGTGCGATGGCTCGGAGATCAGCCAGTTCACCTATTTCCAGCAAGTGGGCGGCATCGACGTCGACCTGGTGTCGGGCGAGATCACCTACGGGCTCGAGCGGCTGGCCTGCTATCTGTTCGACAAGAAGTCGATTTTCGACCTGCCGTTCAACCGTGCCGACTCGGAGGTGCCGCTGACCTACGCGGATGTCTTCCTGCAGAACGAGCGTGAGCAGTCGGCCTATAACTTCGAGCACGCCGATACCGACATGCTGTTCCGCCACTTCGCCGACGCCGAGAAGGAATCGGGTCGGCTGATCGAGCGCAAGCTGCCGCTGCCGGCCTACGAGCAGTGCATCAAGGCCTCGCATTGCTTCAATCTGCTGGATGCGCGCGGCGTGATCAGCGTGGCCGAGCGGCAGAGCTATATCCTGCGGGTGCGCGACCTCGCCAAGGCCTGCTGCGAGGCCTGGCTTGCCACCCAGAAGGCGGCGTGAGCGATGGCCGAGCTGCTTCTCGAGCTTCTGAGCGAGGAAATCCCGGCGCGCATGCAGACGCGTGCGGCCGGCGATCTCGAGCGCCTAGTAGGTGACGGGCTGAAGGCGGCTGGCCTCGCCTTCGCGAGCGCGCGGGCGTTCGCCACGCCACGTCGATTGGCGCTTGTCGTCGATGGCCTGCCGGTGGCGCGGGCCGATGTCACCGAGGAACGGCGTGGCCCGCGCGTCGGCGCCCCCGACCAGGCGGTGCAGGGCTTCCTGAAGGCGGCCGGCCTTGCCTCGCTCGATCAGGCCGAGAAGCGCGACACCGGCAAAGGCGAATTCTGGTTCGCCGTCGTCAGCAAGAAGGGCGGCCCGACCGCCGAAGTGCTTCCGGGCATCATCGAGGCGGCGATGAAGGCGCTGCCGTGGCCCAAATCGATGAAATGGGGCAGCGGCACCATGAGCTGGGTGCGGCCGCTGCATTCGATCGTGGCGCTGTTCGACGGTCAGGTGCTGGCGGGCGAGGTGGCGCCTGGCGGCACGATGGCGCCGATCTGCTTCGGCGATACCACGCGCGGCCATCGGTTCCTGAGCAACGGGGCGATCAAGGTCGCGGGCTTTGCTGACTACGCGGCCAAGCTGCGGGCGGCGCATGTCATGCTCGACCCGGCCGAGCGCAAGAAGGTGGTGTTGGACGGTGCCGAGAAGCTCTGCGCCGCGGCCCAGGTCTCGCTCAAGTCCGATGACGGGCTGTTGGAGGAGGTCGCTGGCCTGGTCGAATGGCCGGTGCCCATGCTCGGCACCATCGACAGTCAGTTCATGGATGTGCCGCCCGAAGTATTGACCGTCTCGATGAAGACGCATCAACGCTACTTCGCCACCAGCCGCCCCGACGGCGCTTTCGCCAACCGTTTTGTCGTCGTCGCCAACAATGTGGCGCGTGACGGCGGCAAGACCATCGTCGACGGCAACGAGCGTGTGCTGCGCGCGCGGCTCTCCGATGCCAAGTTCTTCTGGGATCAGGACCGCAAGGTCCGGTTGGAGGATCGCCTGCCGGCGCTGGGGGACGTCGTGTTCCACGCCAAGCTCGGTACCCAGGCCGAGCGGGTGATGCGCATCGAAGGCCTGGCCGACAAGATCGCGGCGTACGTGCCGGGCGCCGACGCCGCACAGGCCGTGCTGGCGGCGCGGCTCTGCAAGGCCGACCTGGTGAGCGGCATGGTGGGCGAATTCCCCGAGCTGCAGGGCGTGATGGGCCGCTACTACGCACTCGAGGAGAAACTGCCGGTGGCCATTGCCGAGGCGATCGGCGACCACTACGCGCCGGCTGGCCCTGCCGACCGATGCCCCGGCGCGCCGCTGTCGATCGTCGTGGCACTGGCCGACAAGCTCGACACGCTGACCAGCTTCTGGTCGACCGGCGAGAAGCCGACCGGCTCGCGCGATCCCTTCGCCTTGCGCCGCGCCGCGCTCGGCATCATCCGCATCCTGGTCGAGAACGATATTCGCCTGCCGCTCGGCACGTTCTTCACGGCCGACGACTTGATGGGCTTCTTCGCCGAGCGCCTGAAGGTGCAGATGCGCGAAAAGGGCGTGCGGCATGACGTGGTCGATGCGGTGTTCGCTCTCGGCGGCGAGGACGATCTGGTCCGGCTGCTGGCGCGCGTCGAGGCCGTGCAGTCGTTCCTCGGCAGCGACGCCGGCCGGAACCTGCTGGTCGCCTACGGCCGCGCGGCGAACATCGTCCGCGCCGAAGAGAAGAAGGACAAGGGCCTGACGGCGAAGATCGTCGGCGCGCCCGAGGCAGGGCTGTTGGAACAAGCCGAGGAGAAAGCCGTCGCGGCGGCCTTGGCCGAAGTCGAGCGCCAAGTCACGCCGGCATTGCAAGGCGAGGATTTCGGCGGCGCCATGCAGGCGCTCGCAGCGCTGCGGGCGCCGATCGACGCTTTCTTCGAAAAGGTCACGGTCAATGTCGCCGACAAGCCGGATTTGCGGCTGAACCGTCTGAAATTGCTCAACCAGATACGCGCCACCATGGATTCGGTGGCGGACTTCTCCAAGATCGAGGGCTGAGATGGCCAAGTGGGTCTACAGTTTCGGCGACGGCAAGGCCGAGGGCCGTGCCGAGATGCGCAATCTGCTGGGCGGCAAGGGCGCCAATCTGGCGGAGATGTCGAGCCTCGGCTTGCCCGTGCCGCCGGGCTTCACCATCACCACCGAGGTCTGCACCTGGTACTACGCCAACGGCAACACCTATCCGGCCGAGCTGAAGGACGAGGTCGACAGGGCGCTGGCCAGGATCGAGGCGGTGGTCGGCGCCAAGTTCGGCGACGCCAACAATCCGCTGCTCGTCTCGGTGCGGTCCGGCGCGCGGGCCTCGATGCCCGGCATGATGGACACCGTGCTCAATCTCGGCCTGAACGACCGTTCCGTGCTGGGGCTCGGCAAGTCGTCGGGCGACGAGCGCTTCGCCTGGGACAGCTATCGCCGCTTCATCCAGATGTTCTCCAATGTCGTGCTCGACGTGGGGCACCACTATTTCGAGGAAGCGCTGGAACTCAGGAAGGAGGAACTCGGCGTCCACATGGACACCGACCTCAAGGCCGACGACTGGCGCTCGGTCGTGGGCGAGTACAAGAAGATCGTCGAGAAGCGCACCGGCAAGCCTTTTCCGCAGGAACCGCGCGAGCAACTGTGGGGCGCCATCGGCGCAGTGTTCGGCTCGTGGATGAACCAGCGCGCCATCACCTATCGGCGCCTGCATTCGATCCCCGAGAGCTGGGGCACCGCGGTCAACGTGCAGGCCATGGTGTTCGGCAACATGGGTGAGGATTGCGCCACCGGTGTCGCCTTCACGCGCGATCCTTCGACCGGCGAGAATCTGTTTTACGGCGAGTACCTCGTGAACGCCCAGGGCGAGGACGTGGTGGCCGGCATCCGCACACCGCAGCTCCTGACGGTCCAGGCCAAGGTGGCGCAGAAATCCGATGCGCCGGCCATGGAAGAGGTGATGCCTGCGGTCTTCAAGCAGCTCGACGACGTCCGCCGCACCCTCGAGACGCACTACAGCGACATGCAGGACATCGAGTTCACTGTGCAGCGCGGCAAGCTCTACATGCTGCAGACGCGCAACGGCAAGCGCACTGCCAAGGCCGCCCTCAAGATCGCCGTCGACATGGTGCGCGAGGGCCTGATCGATCGCAAGGAAGCGGTCGCGCGCATCGTGCCGGCGTCGCTCGATCAGCTCCTGCATCCCACGCTCGATCCCAAGGCGCCACGCAAGGTGATCGCCAAGGGCCTGCCGGCCTCGCCGGGCGCGGCCTCGGGCAAGATCGTCTTCACCGCCGCCGATGCCGAGCGTCAGGCGCGCGGTGGCGAAAAGGTAATCCTGGTGCGCCGTGAGACCAGCCCTGAGGACATCCACGGCATGCATGCCGCCCAAGGCATCCTGACCTCGACCGGCGGCATGACCAGCCATGCCGCGGTGGTGGCGCGCGGCATGGGCAAGCCCTGCGTGGCGGGCGCCGGCGACGTGCGCATCGACGGTCGCGCCGGCACGCTCTCGGTGCGCGGCACGACGGTCAAGGCGGGCGAGTTCATCACCCTCGACGGCGGCACCGGCGAGATCATGCTGGGGGTCGTGCCGACGGTGCAGCCCGAGCTCTCGGGCGACTTCGCCGAGCTGATGCAGTGGGCCGACGAGGTGCGCCGGCTCGGCGTCCGCGCCAATGCCGAGACGCCGACCGATGCCGCGACGGCCCGCAAGTTCGGCGCCGAGGGCATCGGGCTCTGCCGCACCGAGCACATGTTCTTCGAGGGCGATCGCATCGTCGCCGTCCGCGAGATGATCCTGGCCGACGACGAGAAGACCCGACGCGCCGCGCTCGCCAAGATCCAGCCGATGCAGCGCAAGGATTTCGTCGATCTGTTCGAGATCATGGCGGGCCTGCCGGTGACCATACGGCTGCTCGATCCGCCGCTGCACGAATTCCTACCCAAGACGCAGGCCGACATGGAGCAGGTCGCCAGGGACCTCGAGGTCTCGGCCGAAGAGGTCGAGGCGCGCGCCCACAAGCTGCACGAGTTCAATCCGATGCTCGGCCATCGCGGCGTGCGGCTCGGCATTTCCTATCCGGAGATCTACGAGATGCAGGCCCGCGCCATCTTCGAGGCGGTGGCCGAGGTCCAGAAGAAGGCGGGCAAGACGGTGATCCCCGAGATCATGATTCCGCTGGTCGCGACCCGCAAGGAACTCGACCTGATGAAGGCCGTGGTCGACCAGGTCGCGGCCGAGGTGAGCCAGCTCACCGGCCAGAAGCTCGACTATCTGGTGGGCACCATGATCGAGCTGCCGCGCGCCGCGCTGCGCGCCGGCGAGATCGCCGAGGCGGCCGACTTCTTCAGCTTCGGCACCAACGACCTGACGCAAACCACGTTCGGCCTGAGCCGCGACGATTCGGCGTCCTTCCTGGAGAAGTACCAGCAGCGCGGCATCTTCGAGCACGATCCCTTCGCCTCGCTCGACGTCGAAGGCGTGGGCGAGCTGATCGAGATCGCCCGCGAGCGCGGCCGCAAGGTGCGCAACAGCCTGAAGCTCGGCATCTGCGGCGAGCATGGTGGCGATCCCGCCTCGGTTTTCTTCTGCCACAAGGCAGGCCTGGACTACGTCTCGTGCTCGCCCTACCGCGTGCCGATCGCCCGGCTTGCCGCCGCTCAGGCGGCCCTCGGCGGGCCGCTCAAGACGGAATGAGCCTCGGCGCGCTGCGTGGCGGCGGCAAGCGCGCGCTGGCCGCGGCACTGGCCGGGCTGGAGCGCGATCCCGCGGGCGAAGCGGCGCAAGCCTTGCTCGATGCCGCGTGGCGCTCGCCCAAAGCCCATGTCGTGGGCGTCACCGGCCCGCCGGGTGTCGGCAAATCCTCGCTGTGCGCCGCCCTGGTCGCGGCCTGGCGCAAGGCTGGTTTCACCGTGGGCGTGATCGCCGTCGATCCGTCGTCGCGGGCCAGCGGCGGCGCACTCCTCGGCGATCGCGTGCGCATCGTCCACGATTCGGCCGACGAAGGCTCGTTCGTGCGTTCGATGGCGGCGCGCGACCGCTTGGGTGGCCTCGCCGACCAGACGCTCGCCGCCATGGTGGTGATGCGCGCCCTGTTCGACCGTGTGTTGATCGAAACCGTGGGCGTCGGCCAGTCGGAGACCGACGTGGCGGGAGTGGCCGATACCGTGGTGTTCTGCGTGCAGCCCGGCTCGGGCGATTCGCTGCAGTTCATGAAGGCGGGCATCGTCGAGATCCCGCATCTGATCGTCGTCACCAAGGCCGACCTGGGCGCTGCGGCCGAGCGGGCGCGCGCCGACGTGGCGGGGGCGTTGTCGCTCGCCTCGGCGGGCGACGACTGGACGGTAAAGACGCTGGCGGTCTCCTCGCGGACCGGCGCCGGGCTGGAGGCGCTGACCGCCGCCCTCGACCAGCATTGCGCCCATCTGGCGGCCAATGGGCGACTGGCCGTTGTTCGTCACCGCCAGAGCGAGGGCTGGGTCGTGGAATCGCTCCGTGAACGGTTCGGCCGCGAGGGCATTGCTAGGCTGGGCCGTCTCGGCTTCGATCTCGCTTTGACGCCGGGCACCCAGCCCTTCCAGCGGCTCGGCGAGCTGGCAAAAGCCTTGGAGGCCGACCGATGACCCATCCCACCGATGGCACGTGCATTTTCTGCAAGATCGTCGCGGGCCAATTGCCCTGCTTCAAGCTCTACGAGGACGCCTCGACCATCGCCTTCATGGACATCAATCCTGCCAACGCCGGCCATGCTTTGGCGGTGGCCAAGGGCCACTATCCGACGATCGATGCCACCCCACCCGAGGTGGTGGCGGCGGTGGCGCAAACCGCCCAGCGCGTGGCGCGCGCCGTGATGAAGACGTTTAACCCGTTTGGCCTCAATCTCGTCCAGGCCAACGGCGAGGGCGCCGCCCAGAGTGTGCCGCACCTGCACGTCCACGTCATCCCTCGACAGCGCAACGACGGGCTGGCGCTCAACTGGCAGGCTGTTCCGGGCGATCGCGCCGCGATTGAAGCTGCCTACAAGCAACTTCAAACCGCCCTCTCGTAGTCCGCTAATTGGCCGTCCGTCCCACGATCTTGCGTCGCTGCATCAGGGATTGTGTCGCGCCAAGTGGTTGCAGCTACCAGCCGAGGTGCCGATGGACAAGTCTGTTGCCGCGCACTTCGTCGATGCCATCTTGGCGCTCGAACGTGACTTGACGGTGTTGGATGAGCTGTCGCATGAGGTCGCCGATTCGGGCGAACGGAAAGCTATCCGCAAAAGCCTGGCTCAGATAATCGTCATGTATACCGACATGCTCATCTCGGTGATCGACCAGCACCCCGACCTGGATCCGGATAGATCCGACGGTACCGTCGAGGGCAACGAGAAATAGCCCTATGCGGCCGCCATCGGCATGCCGCGCACGGTGGTCGAGAACCACTCCCGCTCGTCCTGGCGGAAGCGTTCGCGCACGTAGTCGATCACGGTGCGGATGCGCGCACCCTTGTTGGTCTCCTCGTGGCTCACCAGCCAGATGTCGCGCACGATCTTGAGGTCGATCGGCGCGGGCACCAGGTTCGACGACTTGGTGACGTAGTCGGGAAACACCGAGATGCCGTAACCGACCTGCACCGCTTCGACTGCGGCGTAGGACGAGTTGGTGCGCAGCACGACCGACGGGGCCTGCTCCACGACCTCGCTCCACGGCTTCATCGCCGGCAGGCTGTGCAGCGTGGTGTGGTCGACGATATGGTGCTCCCGCAGATCGTCCAGCTTGCGCGGCAAGCCGTAGCGTTCGATGTAGGAGGGTGCCGCGAAGATCGAGAAATTGACCTGGCCGACGCGGGCGGCGACGAGCTGGTTGGAGGTCGGCCGGAAGAAGCGGATGGCGAGGTCGGCTTGGCGGGTCGCGAGGTCGAGCACCTGATCCGAGGCGATGACCTGGACGATGATGTCGGGGTGGCTGGTCCTGAGCTGGCCGAGCCGCGGCACCAGCCAGTGGGCCGCGATGCCCTCGGTCGCCGCGACACGTACGATGCCGGCCATCTCGCGGTCGAGCCCGGCGAGATGCCGCTCGATCGAGGTGGCATTGGCCAGCATCGATTCGGCCTGGACCATCACGCCGCGGGCGGCCGGAGTCACCTCCATGCCGTGGCGGTGGCGGTCGAACAGCTTGGCACCCAGCCGGCGCTCCAGCGCCTGGATTCGACGCCCCACGGTTGTCTGCTTGGTGTTGAGCTGGCTGGCGGCGGCGCTAAAACTGCCGGTTTTTGCAACCGCGAGGAAAAAACGTACGTCGTCCCAGTCGCCAAGAATATTCGGGACCTTCGTCTTGCGGGGCGGATTAGTGATCATCGTAACAATCGATACAATAAGGTTGCCGGCCTGAAGTTTACTTGCCTATGGGCACAGCCGGGGTGCCGGTCGCCCGCGAGGCTTTCCTGGTGCTGGGCTTCCTACTCGGCGCCCTGTTCTTCGGAATTGGCTTGCTGTCGGACCTGCGCTCGGTGCTGGCGCCCAAGGGCGGCGTCGGATTGTTCCTGGGCACCTTCAATCCGTTCCACAATTCGCACCTGATGATCCTGCGGCGGGCGCTCGAGGAGCGTCAGCTCGATCACATCATCATCCATCCCACGCTGATCCTGCGCCTGCATGCCGATGCCTTCCGCAAGGGCGAGATCCGCGTCGGTCGACTGGAGGACGGCTTCCAGATCTACGAGAAGACCGACAAGGCCGATGCCAACGTCGACTACTTCCCGACCGGCAACAAGTTCCTGCCGCCCGAGACGCGCAAGGCGCTGATCGAGATGGCGCTGCGGGAAGCCGGCCTCGACAACAAGGTCGAGGTCGCGTTCTACCCCGAGGTCTACAACACCAAGGGCTTCCAGGGCGTGATCGGCGAGATCAAGCACCGCTATCCCGGCGCCCGGCTGCACACGCTGCACGGTACGGATTTCGGCGGCATGCTGGTCCGCCAGATCAGCGACGAATGCGGCTGGATTTATCCGTGGCGCATCCTGCGCCGGGACAAGGTTTCCGCCACGGCGATCCGAAAGGGCGCCAAGGGCATGACGTCGTCGGCCGTGACCGACGCGCTTTCACAGATTTCGCGGAATCTTCCCGAAGTGACGGCTGGGGGCCGGCGCTTCCGGAACGACAACGGAGTACTGACCGAGGGGGGCTAGCATGACGGAAGCCAAGACGACCGCGATGTCGAATCGGCCGGTCGTGACCATCAAGCTCGCGACGACATCCGACGAGCTCATGCAGTGTTACATGCTGCGCGCCGCTGTCTTCATGGGCGAGCAGCACTGCCCGTATTGGGAGGAGTTCGACGGCAACGACTACACCGCGAGCCACCTCATGCTCTATGTCGACGGCGAACCGGCGGCGTCGATGCGGGTGCGCTGGTTCGCGTCGTTCGCCAAGCTCGAGCGTGCCATCATCCTGAAGCGTTATCGCTCGTTCGGGCTGTTCATCCCGTTCGTCGACTGGGCGCGCGAGTTCTGCCGCAAGAAGGGCTACCGCAAGGCCTATCTGCACGCCCAGCGCCGGCTGTGGCCGATCTTCGAACGCATGGGCTTCCACAAGGTCGACGAGCGGATCTTCCATTTCTCGGACCACGAGTACGGCGCCTATGTCTGCGATCTCGCAGTCGACGAGCAGACCATGCCGACCGTGTTCAGCGATCCAATGGTGCTGAACCGGCCGGAAGATCGCCTCGATGTGTCGGGGATTCTCGAAGCGTCGATGGAACGGGGTGCGTCCAATCCGCATGCGGAGTGGACCGAGCGTCGCGCGAACTAGAGGGGGGAACGATGAGCACGATGGCAGTATCGATCGACGGGAAGTCGGTTACGACCAGGCTGGCCATGAGGATGGAAGACTCGCTGCAGGCCTTTGCGGTTCGCGCCGCTTGCTTCATCGGCGAGCTCGATGTGCCGTATTCGGAGGAGTTCGACGGTCACGACTTCGGTGCCACGCACATCATTGCCTATATCGGCGACGAGCCGGTGGGTACGCTGCGGGTGCGTTGGTTCCAGTCCTTCGCCATGCCCGAACGGCTGGCGGTGATCCAGCGCTACCGCGGCCATGGTATCGGGCAGCTCCTGATCGAACGCTGCCGCAAGCTGGCCGAGAGCCGCGGCAGCACCATGCTCTACGCCCAGGCGCTGCCGGGCGACGTCAAGTACTGGGAGAAGCAGGGCTGGCGCCGCCTGGTACCCGAGGAGACGAGCTCCGGGACCAAGCGTATCGTCGCCATGGTGCGGGCGGTCGACCCGAGCAAGCCGTTGCCCGAGCTCGATGCGCCGCAGGCGATCGTCTTGCGTCGGGAGGCCCAGCTCGATGCCTCGGGCCTGCCTCTCGGCACGGCGTCGAACTGACCGGCTGTCGGCGCCCATCATAAGGGAGGACACCTCCAGCGGACGTCGTGTAGGATCGACCCGCCGTCAGGTCGTTTCGCGGGGGAACGGCAGAAGGCTGGCGGTCCATCTTGGGGTGGCACGATGTCCCGCGCCCATCCGCGCGCCGGCCTCGACCGGCGCGCGGATGCGGCTGCGCAATATGGGGGTTGAGTCGGGCGATATCATCGTTGAACCCAATGTTCGGCGGCGGCGGAGCCGCCAACCGTTGTCCGGCAGGAAGAAGGCCGCGGCATTGTTCCGGGTATGGCACGGCGTGCGCGAGCTGATCGAGCAGGCCGAGCGGCTGGGCGACAGTGAGCTGGTTCACTTCCTCGCGGTGACCCAGCTTCTGGTCGAGGAGCGCGCCACGGCGCTCACTTCAGGCGTCGCCGCCTTCGATCAGGTCGATACCAGCCTGCCGAATTAGAGCGGCTTGCGTTCAGTCGGAACCGCTTACGGTTCCGACTGAACGCAAACGCGCAGGCTTCGATAGAATGCTTTAGCTGCCCTCTGTCGGCGCTATTTGTGCCGGGGATCCAGGGCGTCGCGCAGGCCGTCGCCCAGGAGATTGAACGACAGCACGGCGACGAAAATGGCGAAGCCCGGCCAGAACGCCATCCAGGGCGCCTGGGCGATGAAGCGCTGCGCCGAGTTCAGCATGCTGCCCCACGACGGTGACGGCGGTTGCTGGCCCAGGCCCAGGAAGGAAAGCGCCGCCTCGGCGATGATGGCGCCGGCAATGGCGAGCGAAGCTTGCACGAGCAGCGGCGGCACGATGTTCGGCAGCACATGGCGCAGCGCGATGCGCCAGTGCGGGTTGCCGACGGCGCGGGCCGCCTCGACATAGTCCTCGACCTTGGCGGCCAGCGTCTGGCCGCGCGTCAGCCGAACGAAGATCGGTGTGGCGGTGACGCCGATGGCGATCATGGCGTTGCTGAGGCTGGGGCCCAGGAAGGCGGCGAGGGCGATCGCCAGGATCAGGAAAGGGATAGCGAGCATGGCGTCGACGATGCGCGACAGCGCCGAGTCGACCCAGCCGCCGGCATAGCCGGCCAGCAGACCGAGCGGCACGCCGACTCCCAATGCGATGCCGACCGACACCAATCCGGCGCTGAGCGAGGCCCTGGCCCCCCAGATGACGCGGCTCAGCACATCGCGACCGACCTCGTCGGTGCCCAACCAATGCGCCCACGACGGCGGCTTGCGCACCGTGCTCCAACTCGTGGCGATCGGGTCGTAAGGGGCGATCAACGGCGCGAAGGCGGCCATCAGCACGAACAGCACGACGACGACCAAACCGACCATCGCTCCCTTGCGCCGTTTCAGCCGTCGCCAGGCGCGCGCCCAGGGGTTTTCCTCGCTGGCGCCGGCAAGCGCCGTGTCGGGAAGGGTGGCGGCGGTCATCCGCGCAGCCTCGGATTGACCAGCACATAGGCCACGTCGGCCAGGAGATTGAGCGCGATGTAGGTCGTCGCGGTGACCAGCACGACGCCTTGGACCACCGCATAGTCGCGATTGAACACGGCATCGACGATCAGCTTGCCGAATCCCGGGATGGTGAAAATCTGTTCGGTCAACACCGCGCCCGACAGGAGCGTACCGAACTCCAGCGCTCCGAGCGTGATCACCGGCGTCATGGCATTGCGCAAGGCATGTTTCAGCACGACGCGGCGCTCATAGAGGCCCTTGGCGCGGGCGGTGCGGACGTAGTCGGCGCCCATCGCCTGCAGCATGGCGCTGCGCGTGTGGCGCATCAGGATGGCGGCGATGGCGTTGCCCAGCACGAAGGCCGGCATGATCGTGGTGGCGAGACTCGCCCGCCAATCCTCTCCCAACCGCACATAACCCGAGGCCGGCAGCCAGGCGAGCGTCACCGAGAACAGGAAGATCAGCAGGATGCCCAGCCAGAAGTTGGGCGTGCTGATGCCCCACAGGGCGAAGATGTTGGCGCCATAGTCCCAAGCGGTGTCCTTCTTCACCGCCGAGACGATGCCGGCCGGGATGCCGATGCCCACCGCCACGACGATGGCCATGGCGGCAAGCTGCAGAGTGACCGGCAGCTTCTCGGCGACCAACGAGCCGACCGAGGCCTTGAGCCGCATCGACTCGCCGAGGTTTCCCGACAGCACGCCCTTTATCCAGTAGAAGTACTGGATCGGGATCGGCTCGTTCAATCGGTACTGCTGGCGGATTTCCTCCAGCACCGCCGGATCGCGTTCCTCGCCCGCCATGATCAGCGCCGGGTCGCCCGGCAGGAGCTGCTGCAGGCCGAAGATCAGCATCGACACCACGACCAGTGTCGGGATGACCTGCAGCAGCCGCTGAGTGAGGAAGGAGAGCAAAACCCTACTTCAGCTTGACGCCGACCACGCGCACCAAGCCGTCGGGCATCTGCCTGTAGCCTTCGACCTTGTCGGAATGCGCGACCAGCACCTGCGTGTGGTAGAGGTAGATGATCGAACCTTCCGCCAGGAACTTCCGGGCCACCGTCTCGTAGGCCTTCTTGCGTTCGGCCGGATCGCTCTTGGCGCGGGCCAGGGCATGAGCCGCGTCGACCTCCTTGTCGCAGTATTTGGCGTTGTTCTGCGGCGCGCCGCAGGTCTGGAAGACGAAGGAGTTGCCGTCGGGATCGCTGCGGCCGCTCCAGCCGATCAGGAAGACCTGAAAGTCGCCATCCTCGGCCTGCTTCAACGACGTGGCGAACTCCGTCACGCGAATCTTCAGATCGAAGCCTGCCTCGGCGGCCATCGACTGCACGACCTCGGCGACGGCACGAGTCTCGGGGCCGTTGGGCACCATGAAGTCGAGGGTGAGCGGACCGCTGACGCCGGCTTCCTTCATCAACGCCTTGGCCTTGGCCACGTCACGCTTGGGGATCGGGAAAGCCTGCTGGTAGTACGGGTTGGTCGGGTTGATCCACTGATTGCCCGGCACGAACTCGCCGTTGAACACCACCTGGTTCAACGCCTCGCGGTCGATCGCCAGTTCCAGCGCCCGGCGCACGCGCGCGTCCTTGGCCAACGGCGTGTTGGCCTTGGCCCCGTTGGCCAGATTGATGGTGAGGCCGAGATAGCCGAGCTGCACCGCTTTGCTCAATCTCAGTCTGGGATTGTCGCGCACCGTCTTGATGTCGGTGGCCAGCACGCGCTCGATCAGGTCGAGGCCACCCGACCTCAAATTGGCCAGCCGCACCGTGCCGTCGACGATCGGCAGGTAGGTGATCTTGTCGACGAAGACTTGGTCCTTGTTCCAGTAGTCGGCGAACTTCTCGACGATGATGCGGTCCTGCTGGACGCGCTCGACGAATTTGAAGGGCCCGGCGCAGACCGGCTTCAGGCCGAACTTGTCGCCAGCCGCTTCGGCCGCCTTGGGCGACACCATCATGCCGGCGCGGTCGGTGAGCTGGGCGAGCAGCGGCGAGAACGGCTCCTTCAGCACCAGCCTGATGGTCATCGGATCGACGATCTCGACGGCGTGGACCGAGCCGATCTCGGGCCGGCGAAACGATCCCTTCATCGTGAGATGGCGGTCGAGACTGTACTTGGCGGCCTCGGCATTGAACGCCTCGCCGTCGTGGAACTTCACGCCTGGCCGGAGCTTGATCGTGACCTGCTTGCCGTCGGCCGAAACCTCGTGGCCGAGCGCCAGCTGCGGCACGATGTTAAGCTTCTCGTCGATATCGAACAGCTTGTCGCAGATCGACGAGAACACGATGCGGCCGACATAAGTCCGCGCCAGCGTCGGGTCGAGCACGTCGGGATCTTCGGCCAAGCCGATACGCAAATGGCCTTGAGCCAGGGCGCCGCCGCTCGTGAGTGCGGCCAACGTGAGCGACAGCGCGATGCGCTTGAACGTCTTCCTCATGAAGCCTCCATTTGCTTGCTTGCGACGAACGCCGCCTGCAGGCGGGTAAGCCGGACGCGATCCTGATCCGGCCCGGCGGCGCCGACAAGCGCCGCCGCCGGCGGAAATTCCGGCCAATAGGGACAGGCGGTGGCATGGCCGGTTCCGTCGGCCACCAGAGTCGGTTCGTCGTGACGACAGGCCTCGTGGACAAATCCGCATCGCGTGTGAAAACGACAACCCGCCGGCGGGTTGATGGCGCTCGGAATATCGCCCTCGAGCAGGACGCGCTCTCGTGCGGTTGCCGGATCGGGCAGTGGCACGGCGGCGAGCAGGGCGCGGGTGTAGGGATGGCGCGGATTGCGGAAAAGCTCGTCGGTCGTCGCCGTCTCCACGATCTTGCCGAGATACATTACGGCGAT
>VGCQ01000011.1 GCA_016870055.1 Alphaproteobacteria bacterium
CCGCCTTCCGGTTCCGCTTCGCTCCACCTCCAGCCGGCAATGGCGAAGGATGGCATCATGCACTAACATTCTACTCGGACCACTTGGTGGGGGCCGATCAGTAGGTCTGCATCATGCGGTGCGCGAAGGTCGGCAACAGGATGTTGTGCGCCTTCTGCCAGTTGGGCTCCTGCGTCTCGGCGGTGAACAGGGCGTCGCCGCCCAGCATGCGCACGCGCCGCAGCGAGCCGCGCACCGCCTTGTCGAAGCGCTTCTCGTCGCACAGCTCGGCCACCAGGTCGGCGCCGGAGACCACGACCAAGGGCGTGCCCATCATGTCGAGCCAGAAGATCGGCCCCTGCTCGCGCGCGATCCGCATCAGGTCCTGGATCGGTGCATCGCCGTCGACCGTGAGCATGTTGCCGAGCACCGGCGTGCGCGGGGGATGCGGTATGGGATAAAGTTTGTTGCGCGCCATCGGCCGGCCAGTCCTCCAAATCGTCGGCCCATATTGCCCGGTCGCGTTGCGGGGCGAAACACCGGCCTGCCGATTCATCGTATAGTCGATTGTCGCAGCTTGGCGGAGGGACAAATGAAGGTGGGCTTCATCGGCGTCGGCAACATGGGCGGCCCGATGTGCCGCAACATCGTCAAGCGCTCCAACCACCAGGTTACGGTGTTCGACCTCAACCCCACCGCGGTGAAAACCTGCACCGACTTGGGCGCCAGCGCCGCCACGTCGATCGCCGAGGCGACCAAGAGTGCCGACCTGGTGATGACCTCGCTGCCCATGCCCAAGGACGTCGAAGCCGTGACCTTGGGCGAGGGCGGCATCCTGGCCACCATCGCCAAGGGCCAGACCTACATCGACCTCAGCACCAACGCACCGGCCATGGTGAAGAAGATCGGCGCCGCCATGGCGGCCAAGGGCATTGCCATGCTCGACGCGCCAGTGAGCGGCGGCACGGTGGGCGCCGAAGCGGCGACCATCGCCATCATGGTCGGCGGCGACAAGAAAGTGTTCGACGACGCGCTGCCTGTGCTGCAGTCGTTCAGCGCCAATGTGATCCACATGGGCGAGCTCGGCACCGGCACCGTGGCCAAGCTGGTCAACAACATGCTGGCCTTTTGCAACGCCGCCGCGGCAGCCGAAGGCCTGATGCTCGGCGCCAAGGCCGGCCTCGATCCCAAAAAACTGATCCAGGTCGTGTCCAACTCCAGCGGCAACTCCAACGCCTTCAGGAGTCTGTCCGAGCGGGCGCTGAGCGGCGAGTTCAAGGCTAGCTTCGCCCTCGATCTCGCCTACAAGGACCTCCATCTCGCCTTGGAGTTGGGTGACGAGCTCGGCGTGCCGCTGCAGCAGGGTGCCTCGACGCACAATCTGCAGCGCCTGGCGCGCGGCATGGGGCTCGGCTCGTCCGACAGCTCGGCGATCTTGCGCGTCTACGAGACGGCGCTGCGCCAAACCGTCAAGCGGTGAGCCCCGGCACTCGACTGTCGCGTCGCGCCGTCGACGCATTCCTCGGCTTGCCACTCCTTCCCTCTTGGGCGCTGTCGGCCGACCAATGGTCGGCACTGCGCATGCCCGGCCATATCGCTTTGATCCGCCATGCCCTGGCGCCCGGCACCTTCGATCCGCCGGGCTTCAGGCTCGACGACTGTGCCACGCAGCGCAATCTTTCGGACGCCGGGCGGGTACAGGCGAGACGCATCGGCGACGTTTTCCGCGCCAACGGAATCGCTGCCGCAAATGTCCAGTCGAGCCAGTGGTGCCGCTGCCTCGACACGGCGGCGCTGCTGCGCCTGGGCGAGGTGACGCCCCAGCCGCTGCTCAATTCGTTCGCCCAGGACCGCAACCGCGGCGACCCACAGATCGACGCGCTACGAAGGTGGATCGGCCGACAACCGCTCGAGCGGCCCATTCTTCTCGTTACGCACCAAGTCGTGATCACGGCGCTGAGCGGGGTGTTTGCGGACAGTGGTGAGATCGTGATCATGAGCCGCGAGGCCGACGGGCGGTTCATCCTGCGGGGACGCCAACCGACCGTGTGATCAGCCGAGATGGCCCTCGATCAGCACCGCCACCTCGGTCGCGTGCGTGCGGGCGACGTCGTGATCACCGCCTGCCACGACATGCAGGCGCGCACCGGCGATACGATCGGCGAGATGGCGGCCGACTGCCACGGGACTGATCGCATCGGCATCGCCCCATAGCAGGAGCGTCGGCGCGACGATCCTCTCGACGGGCAGAGCCATCGAAGCCGGCCGCTCGGTGATCCAGGCCGCGGCGTCCGGAAAGAGCTTGCGGTAGTCGGGCCGCCAATCGCTCGCTCCGAACCGCGTCATGTCGACGCCACCCGACGTCACGGCAAGCACCAGGCGACGCACTCGCTGCGGGTGCTTGATTGCCAACGTCGCGGCGATCACGCCGCCCATCGACTGCGCGACGAGGTCGACGGGCCCATCCATCCGTGCCTCCACCATGCGCACCAAATCGGCCCAGCCGCCCACGTCAGGCTCGGGGGGTTGGCGGCCGAGCCCCGGCCAACCGAAGTAGTGCTTGGGCCAGGCCGCCGGCAGGCGCGCACCGACCGGCTTCCGGAAATCGGGCGAAGCGCCGGAGCCCGGCAGGAACAGGACCTTCGTCATGTGCTGAGCTTGTCGAGGAACGCCGGCAGCGTGCGCCCCTGTGCTTGCAAATAGCAGCCCATGGTAGCCGCGACGAACGATACGGCCGGCCGCGCGCCGGTACGGTCGCGCCACGCCTGCAGCCTTGGATGGTCGTCGGTCAAAGTGGCGCCCATGCGCTCGCCAAAGAGCTGCGCCATGAAAAAGGCGATATCGGCGTAGGAGTAGCCGCCGGCCAGCCAGTCGCCATGGGCGAGGCATTTCTCCATCTCGGCGTAGAAGGCGCGGGCGGCCGCACGGGCGGCCACAGCGGCGGCATCGTCCGGCGTGCCCTGCAGGCCCATCAAGCGGACGATCGACGGAAAGTAGACCTCGTCCGACTTCAGCTCCAGCAATCGGGCGCGAGCGCGCGCTGCAGGGTCGGTGGGCCACAGCGTCGGATCGCGACGGATGGTTTCGAGATACTCGAAGATCTGCGTCGAATCGAAAATCTCCAAATCGCCGTCGATCAGCACCGGCACCTGACGTTTGGGATTGATGCGCAGCACCTCGGGATGCTTGGGCTGGTAGAGCGCCTTCATCTCGAACGGCACCATGATCAGCTCGAAATCCAACCCTTTCTCGCGGACGGCGATCTCGGCCTTGGCGCCGAACATGCTGAGTGGACCGGAATAGAGCTTCATGAAAGAACGCTAACACGCCCGTGCCGACATCCGGCACGACGTAAGCTAGGCTTTACCGGCAGAGTCTCTAATGCGTCGCGCGGAATGGCTCCGGGCCACTGAAAGGCCCGACGTAGCTCAAATGCGTCACCAGCCCGCTCGCAGGCTTCCAAAGATGAAGAGCGACACCCGGCGGTTCCATCCTCAACGACAGGGGTGCGCCGCTGCGCAGATCGAGGGTCGCCTGATGCGCGGTGCTGGGCGCGATCGAGGCCACGGTGCCAGCCCAGCGCATCTGGATCGACCGATGGACGTGCCCGCACAGCACGCGCTCGACATGGCGGCGGCGGCCGACGATCTCGGCCAGTCGCTCGCCACCCCGGTTGATGCGCATGCCGTCGAAGGCGTCGATGCCGCAGTCGAACGGCGGATGGTGCATGAACAGCACCGTCGGCCGACCGTCTTCACCGAGCCGCGCTTCCAGCCAGTCGAGGCGTTCGGTGCACAGCTCGCCATGGCCTTTGCCCGGGACCAACGTGTCGAGGGCGATCAACCGAACCGGCAGGCCCTCGACCACGTATTGCAGGAAACCGCCGCGTGGCAGATAGGCATGATCGGGAAAGGCCTCGCGCATGGCATCGCGCGCGTCGTGGTTGCCGGGGATCAGGTACACCGGCATGGCGAGCGGCGCGAGCAATTGGTGCAACAAGGCATATTCCTCGGGCTTGCCGCCGTCGACCAGGTCGCCGGTGGCCAGCACGACGTCGGGCCGGGGATCGAGCGTCATGATGTGCGCCACGGCCCGCTCCAAGAATCCCGCGGTGTCGATGCGCTTGTACAGAAGCTCGCCGGGCGGCTTGATGTGCATGTCGGAGATTTGCGCGATCAGCATGGACCTCACCCACGAAAGCCGTTGACGATCGGATAACGCCGCTCGCGGCTGATGATGCGCGAGGTGATCTTGACGCCGGGCGGCGCCTGGCGGCGCTTGTATTCGGCGCCTTCGAGCAGGCGCCAGACGCGCTCGACGGTGGCGCGGTCATGGCCCTCGGCCGCCAGTTCCTCGGCCGACCGGTCGCGCTCGATCAGCCCTTTCAGGATGGAGTCGAGCACCGGGTAAGGCGGCAGCGAATCGGTGTCCTTCTGGTCGGGCCGCAGCTCGGCCGACGGCGGCTTGACGATGATGCGTTCGGGAATGACGCGTCCGGTACGGCCGAGCGCACCGTCCGGCCAATCGCCATTGCGCCAATGGCAAAGCTCGAACACCGTGGTCTTGTAGACGTCCTTCAAGACATTGTAGCCGCCGCACATGTCACCATAGAGCGTGGCATATCCCACGGCCATTTCCGACTTGTTGCCGGTCGTCACGACCATGCCGCCGAGCTTGTTGGACACCGCCATCAAGGTGACGCCGCGGGCACGACTCTGGATGTTCTCTTCGGTCACATCCTCGGCGCGACGGCCGAACAAGGGCTGCAGCATCTGGCGAAAGGCCGACATCGCCGGCTCGATGCCGACGATCTCGTAGCGCACGCCGATCGCCTCGGCGCAGGCCTTGGCGTCCTCCAGCGAGGCCACGCTGGTATAGGGCGAGGGCATCATGATCGTGTGCACACGCTCGGGCCCCAGCGCGTCGGCGGCGACCGCGGCGGTGAGCGCCGAATCGACGCCGCCCGACAGGCCGATCACCACCGAGGGAAATCCCGTCTTGTTCACGTAGTCGCGCAGGCCGAGCATCATCGCCTGATAGATCGATTCGAGATCGCCGAGTTCCGGCGCGATCGAGCCGGGCAGGCACTCCCAACCGTCGGCGCCGCGGCGGAACTCGACGGTGGCGATCTGTTCGCGGAACGAGGCGAGCTTGGCCTTGAGCTGCCGGTCGGCGCCCAGCACGAACGAACCGCCGTCATAGATCACTTCGTCCTGGCCGCCGACCTGGTTGAGATAGGCGAAGGGCAGGCCGCTTTCGATCACGCGCTTGACGCCGAGCTGCACGCGAATATCGGTCTTGCCGACCTCGTAAGGCGAGGCGTTGGGCACCAGCAGGATCTCGCCGCCGGTTTCCGACACGCACTCCACGACGTCGGAGGTCCAGACATCCTCGCAGATCGGCACGCCGATGCGCACGCCTTTGAAGACCAGCGGTCCGGGCATCGGGCCCGCAGAGAAGACCCGCTTGTCGTCGAACACGCCGTAGTTGGGCAGGTCGACCTTGAAGCGTTTGCCGATGATCTCGCCGCGGTCGAGCGCGACGATGGCGTTGTAGAGCTTGTCGTCCTCGCGCCACGGCGTGGTCACGAACACCGCCGGTCCGCCGTCGCGCGTGTCGGCGCGCAGCGCTTCGACCGCCTCATGGCACTGCCGCTGGAAGGCGGGCTTCAGCACCAGATCCTCGGGAAAGTATCCGGCGAGCATCAGCTCGGCCGTCAGCACCAGGTCGGCGCCCTGCCTCTTCGCTTCGGCGCGCGCGGCGCGCACCTTAGCGAGATTGCCCGCAACATCGCCGACCTTGGGGTTGAGCTGGGCGAGCGCGACTGTCAGCTTGTCGGTCATCGAGCGATCGTGAACCTTCGTGAGCGCGGCACGCTAGGGAGCCCCCTACCCCATGTCAACGCAGTGGCCCACTGTCGCCAACATGCGCCGACGTCTCTTCGTGTCGTCGATCGCCGCCGGCATGCTCGCAGAGCGTGCGTCGGCCGACGGCCGCTCGGCTGCCGCACTCGCCAACGCCGCAATCACCGCCAACGACGAGGCGCGGCGTGCGGCGATCAGCGCCTTGATCGCACGCGGGCCCGAGACGGCGGCCGCCCTGATCGACCTCATGCTCTACTTCCCCGACGAAGGCGACATGATCGCCGCGGCCCTGCGCCGCTTCAGCGGCAGGACTACCGGCACCGATTGGCACGGCTGGATGCTGTGGCTGGAAGAACATCCATCGCACCGCTCTTTCGACGGCTACGATGCTTTCAAGATCAGGCTCCTGTCCGAAATCGACCCGAACTTTCTCGACTTCACTGCGGCCGACGCGCCGCGAACCATTCGCTTCGAGGAGATCGTGTGGGGCGGCGTCCTCAAGGACGGCATTCCCGCCCTGGTCTCACCGCAATTCATTGCCGCCCGCGAGGCCGACTGGCTGTGGGACGGCGAGCTGGTGTTCGGCGTCGAGATCGACGGCGACGTGCGCGCCTACCCGCATCGCATCATGGACTGGCACGAGATGGCGAACGACACGGTCGGCGGCGTCCCGGTTGCCTTGGCCTACTGCACGCTTTGCGGCTCCGGCGTGCTGTACGAAACCCGCATAGCGGGTCGCGACACGCCGTTCGAGTTCGGCTCGTCGGGCCTGCTCTATCGCTCGAACAAGCTGATGTACGACCGACAGACTCATTCGCTGTGGAACCATTTCACGGCACGGCCGGTGGTCGGCCCGCTGGTCGGCGCCGGTATCGAACTGAAGACACGACCGGTCGCCGTGGCGCGCTGGATGGACTGGAAGAAGCGCCATCCCGACACGCGGGTGCTCTCGCTCGACACCGGCTATCGGCGCGACTACACGCCGGGCCGCCCCTACGGCACCTACTTCGCAACTCCCGGGTTGATGTTTCCAACCCTGACCACCGACGACAGGCTGGCGCCCAAAGATATCGTGTATGTGATCCGCAGCGCCGACGGCCTGCGGGCCTGGCCGATGCGCATCTTCAACGGCGGCCGGGTGCTGAACGACACCATCGGCAGCCGACCGATCATCCTGATCGGCGACGGCCGAAGCGAGACGATCCGCGCCTACGACCGCCGCGACCTTCGATTCGTCGCCGCCTTCGACGGTAGTGCGGCAGGCCCGCTGGCGCTTCATGACGAAGCGGGTACGCGCTGGCACGTCGGCGAGGCCGAACTGCGGGCCGACGACGGTCGTCGGCTGCCCCGGCTGGCCGGTCACAACGCCTTCTGGTTCGCTTTCGCCCGCTTCGTCGGCGAGGCTGGCTCGCTCTATCGAGAGCCTCGCTAGGCGGCTACTTGGCGGCGACCACCTCGACCTCGACCAGCATGCCGGGATCGGCGAGGCCTGAGACGATGACCAGCGTCGAGGCCGGGAACGGCTCGTTCGGCAGGTAGCGACCGCGGGCTTCGCGGTAGGCCGTCATGAAGCGCGGGTCGGTGACGTAGGCGTTGATCTTGACGATATCGCGATAGGTCATGCCGGCGGCTTTCAAGACCTGGCCGATGTTCCTCCAGGCGAGGTCGCACTGCTTGTCGATGCCGGCACCGAGCTTGCCCTTGGAATCGAGGCCGACCTGGCCCGAGACGTAGAGAACGCGCGACCCCGCCGGCACCTCGCCGCCCAGGCTGTACTTGCCGGCCAGCGCCACGGTCTTGGGATTGTGAAACTTGTTGGCCATGTCAGGTCTCCCCATCTAATAAGCGTCGTCCCGACAGGAACCCTTTCGCAGGTCATGACGTCAAGCACCAAGCCCATACATATTGTCGGGGGTGGCCTCGCCGGCTCGGAAGCCGCCTGGCAGGCCGCTTCGGCCGGCGTGCCGGTGGTGCTGCACGAGATGCGGCCGGTGCGCGGTACCGAAGCCCACCTGACCGACGGGCTGGCCGAGCTGGTCTGCTCCAACTCCTTCCGCTCCGACGATTCGGCCAACAATGCCGTCGGCCTCCTGCACGAGGAGATGCGGCGCGCCGGTTCGTTGATCATGCGCGCGGCCGACACCCACAAGCTGCCGGCCGGCGGCGCGCTCGCGGTCGATCGCGTGGGCTTCTCGGCGGCGGTTCAGGCGGCGCTGCTCGCCCACCCACTGGTCGAACTGCGCCGCGCGGAGGTGGCTGGCTTGCCACCCGACGATTGGGACAGCGTGATCATCGCCACCGGTCCCCTCACCTCGCCGGCCTTGGCCGAGGCCATCCGACGGCTGAGCGGCGAGGAGTCGCTCGCTTTCTTCGACGCCATCGCGCCCATCGTGCATTACGACAGCATCGACCGATCGATCGTCTGGAAACAGTCGCGCTACGACAAGGGTGGGCCGGCCGGCGATGGCGCCGACTACTTCAACTGCCCGCTCGACCGCGACGAATACGAGGCGTTCGTCGCCGGCTTGCTCGCCGCCGACAAGACCGAATTCAAGGAGTGGGAGACCACTACGCCCTACTTCGACGGCTGCCTGCCGATCGAGGTCATGGCGGCGCGCGGACCCGACACGCTGCGCTGGGGTCCGATGAAGCCTGTCGGCCTGCGCGACCCGCGCACCGGGCGCAGACCGTGGGCTGTGGTGCAGCTCCGCCAGGACAATGCACTCGGCACGCTGTGGAACATCGTGGGCTTTCAAACCAAGCTCAAGCACGGCGAGCAGACGCGGCTGTTCCGCACCATTCCGGGCTTGGACCGCGCCGAGTTCGCGCGCCTGGGCGGCCTGCACCGCAACACCTTTCTCAACAGCCCACGTTTGCTCGACGCCACGCTCCGCCTGACGGCCATGCCGCGCCTGCGCTTCGCCGGCCAGATCACCGGCTGCGAGGGCTATGTCGAAAGCGCCGCCGTCGGCCTGATGACCGGCCGATTCGCCGCGGCGGAACGGCAGGGGCTCGCACCGGCCGCGCCGCCGGCGACCACGGCGATGGGCGCGCTGCTCGGCCACATCACCGGCGGCGCCGACGCGAAGACCTTCCAGCCGATGAACGTCAATTTCGGCCTGTTCCCGCCGATCGACGGAAACCTGCGCGGCAAGGAGCGCAAGCAAGCGCTGAGTGCGCGTGCACTCAGCGATCTCGACGGCTGGCTACGGCCACTGCCGCGTGCCGCGTAGAGCGTGATGAGCCTGGCTGGAACAGCCGGAGACCCATCATGCCCCTTGGCAACACGATCACCCGCTCGATTCTCGCAACATTGCGAAACCAAACGTTATTTCCCTCGGCAGTGCCGTTGCTGTCTGATGCGCTCAATCACCCCCGGCGTGGAGCAAGGCGTTGCGAAGCACAGTCGATCTGATCGCCGACAAGACCGAGCGCGTGTCGCTTCATCTGCAGGTGATGCGTGAGATTCGTCGCTGCCTCACCCCCTTCCAGACGAGCGATCGACCGATCGACGGCGACACGGTGATCGCCGACGGCGTCACCGTCGATTCGCTCACCGTTATGGACCTCATGATGACGCTCGAGGACCGCTTCGACGTCGTGATCCCGGTGAATCTCATGGCGGAAGTCCGCACCGTCGATCAACTGGCACAGTCGGTCTTGGTGTTGCACGCGCGGCGCTGATCGCCGCATGAGATAAGCTCGTCCGCGAGCCACGCTTCGCATGCTAACTAGCGGGCCATGAGTCCCGCCGAGCGCCGGCAGATGATGCTGGCCGGGCCGATCGTGCCCACCATCCTGGCGCTTGCCGCCCCCAACGTGCTGAACGTCGCCATGCAGAGCCTGGTCAGCATCTCCGACGGCTGGTTCGTGGGCCAACTCGGCACCGTCGATCTCGCTGCGTTGGCGCTGGTGTTTCCCACCCAGATGGCGCTCGGCATGATGTCGGCCGGCGCCATGGGCGGCGGCATCTCCTCATCGGTGGCGCGCGCGTTGGGCGCCGGCGACCGGGCGGCCGCTGAGGCCGCGGCCGCGCACGCGCTGGCCATCGCGCTCGGCATGGCCGTTTTGTTCGCCGTCGTGTTCGTGGGCTTTGGCCGGGCCATCTACGGCGCGCTGGGCGGCAGCGGTGGCGCGCTCGACCGCGCCGAGGCCTTCGCCAGGGTCCTGTTCATCGGCTGCGCCGCCCAGTGGGTTGCCAATTCCATGGCCTCGGTGCTGCGCGGCACCGGCGACATGACAACGCCGGGCTACGCGTTGGTCGTGACGGCCGCCTTGCAGATTCCCCTCACCGGCGCGCTGACGCTCGGCTGGTTCGGCCTGCCGGCGCTCGGCATCCGCGGTCCCGCGCTGGCATCGGTCATCTCCTTCGCCATCGCTGCGGTCTGTATGTTGAGCAAGCTCACCGGACCGCAAGCGGCGTTACGCCTGCGCTGGCCGCGCGACGGCTTTCGCTGGCCGGCCTTCCGCGACATCCTGAAGGTCGGGTTGGTTGCCTGCCTGGTCGTGATCCTCACCAACGGCACCATCCTGATCGTCACCGGCCTGGTCGGCCGCGGGGGCGACGGCGCCATCGCCGGATACGGCATCGGCAGCCGCCTGGAGTACATGCTGATCCCGATCAGCTTCGGCATCGGCGCGGCGCTGACTGCGCTGGTCGGCACCAACATCGGCGCCGGTCAATATGCCCGTGCGCAGCGCCTGGCCTGGACAGGCTCGGCGATGGCGGGCGCTGCCGCTGCGGTGATCGGCCTTGTGGTGGCGGTCTGGCCCGATCTGTGGCTCGGCCTGTTCACGGCCGATCCCCATGCGCTCGCTTCGGGCCGCCACTATCTCGGCATCGTTGGCCCGGTCTACGGCTTCTTCGGCGTCGCCATGGCGCTCTATTTCGCCTCGCAAGGCACCGGCGAAATGATCTGGCCGGTGGCGGCCAACCTGACGCGCATCACCATCGCGGTGGGCGGCAGCCTGCTCGCTCTCGACCGCTTCGGCTGGGGCGCCTCCGGCCTCTATGGCTGCGTTGCTGCGGGCATCGTGGCCTTCAGCCTGCTGCTGGTCTTCTCGACGACACGCCGCGCCTGGACCGGCGGGAGCCCGCGGTAGCATGCGACGGCGTGTACAATCGTCTGGTTCTGCGCGCCGCCCTATGCTGTTGTCCTACCGACTCCGCACGAGTCGTTCCGGTCTATCGATAGAGTGACACAAAATGCCGCTTCATTGGCGGATCGACTCCCTGCAAGGACTTGTGACGGTCGTAGGCGAAGGCGACATCACCCGCGCCGACGTCGATGCCTATATAGACTCGGTCGTCGGCTCCGGCGCCTTGCCCTACCGCAAGCTGCTCGACGCCACGGCGGCGCGGGCCGCCATGTCGGCGGAAGAAATGCTGATGCTCGGCGTGCGCTTCAAGAGCTACCTCGACCAACCCATGGGACCGTTGGCGATCGTCATGCCGCGCGGCTGGACCAACATCGTTGCACGCGTGATGGGCATCCTGGCGACCGGGAAGCGGCCGATGCGCATCTTCTCCAACCTCAAGGCAGCACAGAGCTGGATCGACCGCCTGGCGGCCACCGAGTCGAAGGCTGTCCCGGCGCCACCGGCTCGAGGCGCATCAAATTCAGCCCAACCGCAGCAAGGGCACCGCCGCCGCCGCCAGCAGCACGGCCAAGATGCGCATGCGGGTGAAGGACTCCTTCAGCCACAGCACGGCGATCAGGACGGCGAACACCGCGCTGGTGTCACGCAAGGCAGCGGCCGGCGCGATCGGTGCGTGACCCCAGACCCATAGGATCAGGAGATACGAGGCGACCGACGCCACGGCGACAGGCACGGCGACGCCCCACTGGCCCTTCACCTGCGTCCACGGCGCACCGCCACGGCGCTGCCGCCAGCACATGGCGGCGGCATTGGTGATCGACACGACACAGCCATAGGCCCAGGGCGAGCCTGCCGCGCGCACGCCGCGGGCGTCGCATAGAATGTAAGCGGCGGTGCCGAGCCCCGCCAGCAGCGCCCAGGACAGTGCCGCCATCGGCAGGCCGCGATCGCGGGCGGCGTCCCAGGCCAACGCCGCCAGCGACAGGGCAATGATTGCGATGCCTGCCAGTGCCATCGACCCCGGCCAGCCGCCGGCAAAGATCGCCGCCAATGGCACCACCAGCAGGACGGCGATGGCCCGACCGACCGGATAGACGGTGCCAAAGCCACCCAGCTCGTAGGCGCGCAGCAGCGCCGACACGGTGAGCACGTTCATCAAGGTCGATGCCGCGATCCACGGCCAAGCTTCCGCAGCCGGCAGACCTGACCACAAGAGGACCGGCACGACGAACACGGCGCTGAGCAGCATCTGCGCCGTCATGGCCCGTGTCGGATCGCGGCTGGCTTTGACGGCAGCGTTCCAACCGGCATGAAGAACCGCACTCGACAGCGCGGCCGCGACGTCCGTCAGGTCCATCGCTCAGAATCGCGGCGGCGGATTCTGGTCCCAATCGGGATCGCTCGACGGGCTGAGCGGCGAATCGCCCGCCAGCAGGCCCTTGCCAGGGATGAAGTTCACCTCCAGCCGTATGCCATCGGGATCCTCGAACACCAGGAAGTAGTAGCCCGGTGCCCAGTCGCCTTCGATCGGCCCGCGATCGATGAAAGCGCCCATGTCGCGCAGCTTGGCCGCGACGCGATCGACATCCTCGCGCGAACGCGCCCGCAGGCAGAAATGGTGCAGGCCAACGCGGTTGGCCACGAAACGGCCGCCGACATGCTCGGGAGCCGACCGTTGGATGCCGACCGCAGTGCGGCCGCCGACGTGATAGAGAAAATTGTTGCCGTCATAGACCTTCTTGAGGCCGAGAAAGGGCAGCAACTCACCATAGAAGGTGTGCGCCCTGTCCCACTGGCTGACGGTGAGAATGACGTGCGCCATGCCGTTCACTTCGATCATGCTCTCTCCTTGCCTCCTGTGCAGAGCTTAGCGTCATCACGGCCGTGGTGTGCTAACAAAGGATTCATGGATCGACAACCAGGAGACAGACGATGAGCAACGCCACGGCGGTCACGGGACTGCAGCTTCGCTCGCTGATCAAGAAAAGCGGCGAGCTGGAATTGACCTTGGTCGAGGTCGCCATCCCCGAGCCCGGACCGGAGCAGGTCGTGGTCAAGGTCGAGGCGACGCCGATCAATCCCTCCGATCTCGGCCTGTTGCTGGGACCGGCCGACATGAGCACGGCCAAGGCGACGGGCAGCGGCACCGCGACCAAGGTGACCGCCCAGGTGCCGGCGCAGGCCTTGCCCTTCCTGGCGGCGCGGCTGGATCAGGCAATGCCGGTCGGCAACGAGGGTGCCGGCACGGTGGTCAAGGCGGGCTCGTCGGAAGCGGCGCAAAGGCTCCTCGGCAAGACCGTGTCGATGATCGGCGGCGCCATGTACGCGCAGTATCGCCTCCTGAAAGCGACCGACTGTCAGGCGCTGCCGGCCGGCACGACGGCGGCCGAAGGCGCCTCGTGGTTCGTCAATCCGCTGACCGCGCTCGGCATGACCGAAACGATGAAGCGCGAAGGCCACAAGGCTCTGGTCCACACCGCGGCCGCCTCCAATCTCGGCCAGATGCTGAACAAGATCTGTCAGGAGGACGGCATCGGCTTGGTCAACATCGTGCGCAACGCGGCGCAGGCCAAGCTCCTGCGCGACATCGGCGCGAAGCACGTCGTCGATTCGACCTCCCCCGGTTTCACCGACGAACTGACGCAGGCCCTGGTCGAGACCGGGGCGACGATCGCCTTCGACGCCATCGGCGGCGGCAAGCTCGCCAGCCAGATCCTCACGGCCATGGAGATCGCGCTCAACAAGACCGCCAAGGAATACAGCCGCTACGGCTCGACCACCCACAAGCAGGTCTATATCTACGGCAGCCTCAACACCGGCGCGGTCGAGCTGACGCGCAACTACGGCATGGCCTGGAGCGTCGGCGGCTGGCTGCTGACACCGTTCCTGCAGAAGGTCGGCCGTCCCGAGCAGGTGCGCCTGCGCGAACGCGCGGTGAACAGCCTGAAGACCACCTTCGCCAGCCACTACACCAAAGTGGTGTCGCTGCCCGAGGTGCTCGATCTCAAGAACATCGCCGTCTACAACAAGCGTGCGACCGGCGAGAAGTTCCTGATCAATCCGAACAAGTGATCAGGCGAGGGCGACCTTACACGACACCGGCATCGTGCATGTAGAGCCAACCGATATTGGCGATAGACCGGTCGCCTGAGTTGGCCATCGCTGCGTCGCGCTTCGCCTGCGCGGGCCCGTCGAGCAAGTGGAAGCGCGTGCGGTTGGCAGCACTCGCCTCCTGGAGGCGGGTCGCGCGCGGCTTGCGCAGTGCTTCGTAGCGGGCCAGCGCGGCCGGCACGTCGTTCGGCATCGCCACGAGGACGGCGGCGAGCGTGGCGCCGTCCTCGATCGACTGCGCAGCGCCCTGGGCCATGAAGGGCAGCATGGGATGGCAGGCGTCGCCCAGCAGCGTCACGCGGCCGGCGCTCCAGCGCGGCAGCGGCAGGCGGTCGTGCAGCGCCCACACGAAGGTCTCGGGAAAAGCCGCGATCAGACCTCGCACCGTGCCATGCCAACCCGCGTAGCGCGCCAGGGCGTCGGCAACCTCACCGCGGCTAATCCACGATTCGTCGGTCCAGGTGCCGCGCTCGGTGACGCAAACCACGTTCATGAACCGACCTGCCGCCACCCAGTAATGCACGACATGGCCGTCCGGCCCCATCCAGTTGTGCGAGGCGACTTCTATTCCGAGATGGTGGACGCGCTCGGCCGGCACCAGGCCGCGCCACGCGACGCAACCGGTGAAACGCGGCTTCTCCGGCCCGAACAGGACATGGCGGACCCGCGAACGGATGCCGTCGGCACCGACCACGAGGTCGGCCTCGGCTCGCACACCATTCTCGAAACGCGCGACCACGCGCTCGCCGGCCTGTTCGATGTCGACCAGCTTGTGGCCGACGTGCAGCCGCTCGACCGGTACGGCAGCACCGAGGAGGTCGGCGAGGTCGCCGCGATGGAAGTGGTAGTAGGGCGCGCCGAACGTCGTCTCGACCTCGGGCCCGAGCGGCGCGCGCTGCAGCGTGCGACCGTCGTCCCAGCGTCTCTGATGGACGGCACGCGGCCGCACGCCGACGCGATCCAAGGCGGGCTTCAGTCCCAGCCGGATCAAGAGCCGCGAGGCATTGGGGCTGATCTGGATCCCGGCGCCGATCTCGCCGATCGCCGGCGCCTGCTCGTAGACCTGGACGTCGAAGCCGGCTTGCAGGAGGTTTAGGGTCGCCGAGAGACCACCAATGCCACCGCCCACGACGGCTATCCTTTCGACTGGCGACATATCCTTCCCAGCTCAACTTGCGCAGTGGCGTCTGCTTTCGCCCACCTTCCTGCGCGGGCTCGATCGATGCAAGGGGCCATCCTTGAACGACTGCTCCGTGCGCTCCTTCGCCAAGGTCGCGCCGGGCTGACGCGACGATCCTCAGGCCAACAACCGTCGCCAGACCGCGCCGCCATCGGCGCAGGCGTCGCCGCGCCACGCGACATGGGTGTCGGGCCGGACCAGCACCAGCTTGGCCTGGTAGATCGCAGCGATCGCCGGTTCGTCGACCATCACTGTGTCGAGCGGCGCCGGCGCGGTGTCGATCAACGATGACGGATCGGCGCCACCGAACACCAACAACGTGAACCACCGGCCGAGCCGGTCGTAGAGTGCCGAGCCGTCGGCCAAGAAGGTGCTGGGCAGCCGGGCGCCGGGCGCGGTCGTCGGTTCGTATTTCAGCGGATCGCCCTCGACACCGTCGTAACGATAGCCGAGCTCGATGCCCCAGCTTTCGTTCTCGGCGTTCCCCAGGTCGGCGATCGCACGGCCCAAGACGTCCGGATCGACGATGCTCTGATAGAGCTCGCCGATCTTGATGCGCACATCGGTGTGGCGCTCCGACGCCAGGCGATTGCGCAGGCCGACCGGCCGGCGTTCGCGTTCGTACGAGTCGAGCAGCGCAGGGCCGGCGAAGCCTTTCAGCGTCGCGGCAAGCTTCCAGCCGAGGTCGACGGCATCGCCGATGCCGGTGTTCATGCCGTAGCCGCCGGTCGGGATGTACTGATGGGCGGCATCGCCCGCCAGGAAGACGCGGCCGGCGCCGTAGCGCTCGGCAAGCAGCAGATGGGTGAACCAAGGATTGGCGACCAGGATCCGGTGCGCGAACGGCCGGCCGGCCCACGCCTCGAGTGCAGCCATCGGATCGAGGCGCGCGACGTCGGTTTCAGGCGGCGGCCGCGTCTGCAGCGTCCAGGTGTCCTTGTCGTCCTGGGCGATCAGCGTGCCGCGCGCCGTCTGGTAGTGCCAGGCGATGCCGTAGGCCTGCAGGAGATCGCGCGCGTCCGACTGGAAGTGGATCATGTAGCGCTGCGCCACGGCGGCGCGCCCTTCCAGACCGATGTCGAGCCGCTCGCGCACCACGCTCGAGCCGCCATCGCAGCCGGCCAGGAAGCCACAGCGCACGGCCTCCGTGGCGCCGGTCTCTTGCACGCGCAGTATGGCGGTGACGCCTTCGGCATCCTGGGCGAAGTCCTCCAGGGCTACGCCCCAGCGTGCGTCGACCAGCGGATCGTCCACGATGGCGTCGCGCAGCACCGGCTCGATCATGACCTGGCTGACGCGCATGGCCGGCTCGCGCGGCTGACGACCGTCGTTGTTGGCCCGGATTGCGGCGCGCTTCTCGACCACGCTGGGATAGCGGAAGCGATGCAGCTCGCGACCGCCTCTCTCCTTCGCCAGCGATGTGATCCACGCGACGTCGAAGTTGTTCTCTTCCGGCACCGCCGCGGCACGCAGCCGGTCGACCAAGCCGAGCCGCCGGAACAACTCCATCGACCGACCGTTGGTGATATCCATCTTGGGATGGCGCGTCGTCGAGGCGTTGCGCTCGACCAGCAGGCAGCCGATGCCGTAAAGCGCCAGGGTGCGCGCCAGCGTCATGCCGACCGGGCCGCCGCCGGCGATCAGGACGGGAACGTGCCTCATCGCGTGTGGCCTGTCGCCAACGCTCAGGATGCTCGCTTGGCGAGCGCTTCCTTCTCGGCCATCTTGGCCTTGAGCTGCTCGGGCGTCAGGCGAACGATGTGCTCGTTCTGGTGGCTGTAGATGTCGTAGGGCTTGGTATCGAGATCTTCGAGCACGATCTCGCGTGCCAGCACCTTGCGCTTCCACTCGGCATGCTCGGCCTCGGCGGCATGGAACTCGGGCATGACCTCGCGGGCGAACAGGTCGAGCGAATCGCAGATGTCCTGGTGGCTGGTCTTGCCCGCCTGGTTGAGCAGGATCACCTGGTCGACACGGCTTTGCTGGAACTGCCGCAGCTTTCGGCGGATCGTCTCGGGCGAGCCGATCAAACCGGAGTCCAGCGCCTTGCGCTCCTCCGGCCCACCCTTCCAGCTCTGATATTCCTGCCAAAGGTCGGAGGTGCCCGGCGCATCGACACCTTTGCGGCCGTAGTAGGAGAGCGCGAAGATGAAGAAGGTCCAGCCGGCGGCCTTGGCCTCGGCCTCGGCATCGGTCTGGGCGCACATGAAGCCCGACACCATGGCGACGTTGGGGTTGCTGGGGTAGTCGGCGAGCTTGTTCGGGTTGTCGAGAAGGTTGTTGTAGTACTTGTGCACCCAGGCGCGCGCCGCTTCCGGCGTCACGAAGGTGAAGCCGAGCGCACCCATGCCCCACTCGCCGGCTTTGCCGATGGTTTGGATGTTGGAACAGGCGACCCACAGCGGCGGATGCGGCTTCTGATAGGGCTTCGGGATGACGTTGCGCGCCGGGAAGTCGTAGTACTGGCCGTGGAACTCCCAGCTCTCTTTGCTGAACATCGGGACGATGGCCTTGACCGCTTCCTCCCAGCGCTCGCGCTTGTCGCGGACGCGGATGTTGAAGGGATGCAGCTCGGCCGGGCCCGCCGCCTCGCCCATGCCGAGATCGACGCGGCCACCGGACAGCAGGTCCAGGGTGGCGACACGTTCGGCGACGCGATGCGGCTGGTTGGTGGTGAGCTGGACCACGCCGTGCCCCAGCCGGATGCGCTTGGTGCGCTGGCTGGCCGCGCCGAGGAAGACCTCGGGCGCCGACGAGTGCGAGTACTCCTCGAGGAAGTGGTGCTCGACCTCCCAGGCGTAGTCGTAGCCCAGCCGATCGGCCAGCTCGATCTGAGCGAGTGAGTCCTGCAGCAGCTGATACTCGCTCATCGACCCCCACGGCCGCGGCAGCTGATGTTCGTAGAAGATGCCGAACTTCATGGTCACTTGTCCTTGCAGAAGGTCGCGATGCGATCGATCAGCGTCGGCAGGAACGGACCGGGCAAGTCGTGACCCCAGCCGGGGAAGGTCTCGATCTTGGCGGCCGGCACCAAGCTTGCGACGTCGCGGCCGCACTCGACCGGCAGCAACGGGTCGTCCTCGCCGTGCAGCACCAGGGTCGGCACCTTGATGGTCTTCAACAGTTCGACGCGATTGCCGGAGGCGATGACCGAGAGATACTGGCGGGCGGCGCCTTCGGGATACCAGCGCCGGTCGACGTTCTTCTCGACGAAAGCGCGCAGCTCGGCCTCGGGTACGGGATAGCCCGAACCGGCGATCGCCCGGCGCAGCTTGATGCCGTGCTGGATCCGCTGCTCGCGCGCCGGACCCTCGGGCTGCGCCGTCAGCATGGCCAAGGCCTCAGGCTTGCCCAGCGGCAGGCCGGGCCGGCCGCTGGTCGACATGATCGAGATCATCGAGCGCGTGCGCGCAGCATGTTGCGCGGCGGCGATCTGCACGATCATGCCGCCCATCGAGACGCCGATCATGTGGGCGCGATCGAGTCCCAGCGCATCGAGCAACCCCACCGCGTCGCCCGCCATGTCGGTCAGCAGGTAGGGCGCGTCGACCTTCTTGCCGGTCATCAGCTTGGCGAAAGCGTCGGCGATGTTGGGCACGCCCCACGCGCCGAAATCGGCCGACAGCCCGACATCGCGGTTGTCGTAACGGATGACATAGAAGCCCCGCCTGGCCAGCCCGTCGACCAGCACATCCGGCCAAATGGTGAGTTGCCCGCCCAGCCCCATGACCAACAGGAGCGCGGGATCGCTCTTGCTGCCTGCCGTTTCGTACTCGATCTCGATGCCGTTGGCCTTGGTGCGCGCCACGTTGCCTCCATTGAGGGTCGATGTTGATGCTCGTCCGAGCCATATTTGGCGTTCTTGCCGTTCCAGAGCAACCGACGGGTCTCGGGCGTATTGAGCTACTCGAAGGCTACATCACCTACACAAGTCGCGTTGGAATTTCGTCATCTCAGACAAGAAGAGAACTGGGAAAATACAATCTGCAATTGTGGACAACTACTCGTCGTCGTTGCGAAACTTCGCCGAGCCTTCAGGTTCCATTTTTGTTCTATGCACAATGCCGACATGTTAACGTCCAACCAGGAATTGGGTGCTCATGAAGATCGCAGGACTATTTGCAGGAATCGGCGGCCTCGAACTGGGCTTGCATGAGGCCGGTCACGAGTCCGTCCTGCTTTGCGAGATATGGGAGCCGGCCGCAGCAGTCCTCAACGACCGCTTTGCCGACGTACCCAAACGCTCCGATGTTACGAAGTTGAAAGCTTTGCCGAGATCGACCGATATTTTGACGGCCGGCTTTCCTTGTCAGGATCTCTCCCAAGCAGGCATGACAGCGGGAATTGGCGGCAAGAAGTCGGGACTAGTCGATCATGTCTTTCGGCTTCTCGACAAGCGTCGCATACCCGTCGTGATCCTCGAAAATGTTTCGTTCATGCTGTCGTTGGACAAGGGTGCCGCAATGGAACGCCTAACGTCGGCGTTCGAAGAGCGAGGCTATCGGTGGGCCTATCGCACGGTCAACTCGCTGTCCGCGCTTCCACAGCGCCGTGAGCGGGTTTTCTTCGTCGCAAGCGAAGGAGAGGTTAAGCCGCAATCGGTCTTGTTTGCCGACGACGTTCTGCCGCCGAACAACCCGACTCGGCTGGATACACATGCACATGGATTCTATTGGACCGAGGGAACGCGCGGACTTGGTTGGGCTGCCGATGCCATTCCGACGTTGAAGAACGGGTCAACTATCGGCATCCCCTCCCCTCCCGCCATCCTTCTCCCGTCGGGGATGATCATCAAGCCCGACATTCGCGACGCCGAGCGACTGCAGGGTTTCCCCAGCGACTGGACCGCAAAGGCACCAGAAAGGCAACGTTGGTCTCTGGTTGGAAATGCTGTGACGGTTCCGATTGCCAAGTGGCTCGGCAGCCGTTTGCTGAAGCCGGGTTTCTTCGAGCGCGCGCGCGACCGTGCCTGGTCGAGGAAGAACGGCGCCTTCCCTCGTGCCGCGAGATTCGACGGCGTGACACGGTATGTCGTCGATGTCAGCGACTTTCCGATTTGGGCTCCGCGTCCCCGTTTGCATGACTTCTTGCGTCATCCTGGCGCGCCACTGTCCGTACGCGCGACATCCGGCTTCTTGGCGCGTGCGGAAGCATCCTCACTCAGATTCGTACCGGGATTTCTCGACGCTGTTCGAAGGCACCTGTCGGAGGGAATGCGTTTGGCGTCCGATGGCTTTGGCTCCACAGCCGGCGTGAAGCGTCGTTCCTCGCCATCGACATTGACTGTGGCTTGATCGGTCGTGGCCCACGGCAAGATTGCGAAGGTCGATCCTGCACGCAGCGCGCTGATGAAAAAAGTGCGTCGAAGAGGCACGCCGTTGGAAATCGAGGTCGGAAGAATCTGCAGGTCGCTGGGCAAGCGCTATCGTCGAAATGTCAAGTCTCTTCCCGGTTCGCCCGACCTCGCGAACAAGTCGCGTAAATGGGCGGTATTCGCCAACGGATGCTTCTGGCACCATCATGCGGGTTGTCGGCTCGCTACGGTGCCGTCGCGGAATGTGCGATTTTGGCGTCGCAAGTTCGCAGAGAATCGCGAACGCGATGCGCGCAAGATCGCGCAGCTACGGCAACTCGGACTCCAAGTCGTCGTCGTATGGCAGTGCGAACTCGAGGATCGGGATCGCCTCGTACAGCGGCTCTCAAACTTGGGCGAAGCGCGTGTCGTAAAGGCCTCTTAGCCGATCGATCATCGATGCATAGTGGTAAACGTCCTGGGGCTGTGGCGCGGACGGCTTCGTGACCACGCCGACTTTCGAACCGTCGTTGGCACAGTCGATCACGACGATGCTGAGGGCATCGTAACCATCCATTCCGGGTTTCGATCGCCGCGGCAACTGCTTCACTTTGTCGATCACGATGCTCACCGACTTCGGTTGATCGTGGGTGCTCCACTCGGGATCGCTGGCCCTGTGTTTCTTGTTGAGGTCGGGACTGAGGAATTTTTCGGCCGCGTTCACCATCACGAAGCCGGCAGCAATTGCCAGGTCATGCGCTCCGTGAATCGTTTGATGGCTCGAATTGAGCTCATCGTACAGCCGTGGCAAGGCGCGTTGATGTGCAGTCATGCAGGCCTTCGCCTCGAGTGCGATCAGCACGTTTCCGACAGAAGCTTCGCGCAACTCGGGCAGGCTCCGCAGTTCCGACTTTTCCACATCTGTCAGCCCGATCAAGTAGTAATCGACCAAGTTCTTCAGCGTACGGGTTCCCCCTGCCGCGGATGCGGCCGATACGCTGATGACGAGGTCGAGATTCTTCTTCCGATCGTTTCGAAAGTCGCGCAGCTGGTGATTGATGCCGAAGGAGACCTTTCCCGACCCAACATGGGTCCGGAACAAAGTCGACGTCCTGAGCAGATCGAAAACGATCCCCCAGCAGGCTACCTTCGAGTGGTGATCGCTCCGGCTATGATAGTTCCAAGCATTCCCATGCTTGTCGATCACGGTCGGTCTGGACAGAGAACGAACGAGAATTTCGGCGCCGGAAACCATTTCATCAAGTTTGCATTGCGGTCGCGCCGATCCTATCCATTTCGATAGTCGCTGCCACCATCGATTGCCGTGCCGGCAGCCTTCCAAGAAACTTTGTCCACGAACTATCAGCGATGCTCTCAATATCGCCCACGCTTGGCCGACCACCAATAGGCGAGCGGGCGGCGCCAGGGGGCGATGCCGCCGAGCGAGAGAGCTGGCAGGAGGATCGGCAGGACGGCGCGATCGATGCGGCCGCGCAGGCCGCGTGCCTCGGCGAGCAGCGTGTCGCGCTCGCTGCCGTCGCCCATCAGCCAGGCCGTCGCGATAGCGCGCGCAGCGCGCCGGCTTGCCGCGTCGTCGACGCCCAGCACCGCAAGCTCGAGATCGGCCAGCGCATAGCCGGCACGCTGCACGTCGAGCGGACCGTCGACCTCGTCCTCGTGGGCGTCGACCAGCGCCACCAACTGCTCGGCCGTGAGCCGATGCCGCCGCGCGGTTTCGCTGAGCGATTCGGCAATCGGCTGCGCCCTCGGTTGGTCACCGCCCGCCGCCTGCTGGGCAGCTTCGCGCCACCACTGCAGCCGCATGCGCGCCAGCAAAGGCTCGCGCGTCACAGAGCGCGTGCGGCCAAGCTCGTGATCCAGCGCCAGCAGCGCCAGCAGTCCACGTCGCGCCGGCTCGGGCGCAAAAAGCGCACCGAGAAAGCGGTCGCGATCGGCGCGGCGCACGAGATCGAGCGTGTATGCCTGCGATGCTGCAGGAGCGAGGTAGGACGAGGTCATCCGGGGAAAAGCATAACGTGCGACCGTTGAACGCAGGGCGGGACGAGCTTACAATGCGGTGTCCGGGGATTCTCCAACCCCCCTCAACAAGATAAGGGAAATACCTGACATGGGTGCCATCTTCACATCACCTGGCCGCACCGTCACCGCCGGGGTCGTGCTGATCATCGCCATCGTCATCGTCGTCGGTCTACTGACCGGCCAGATGACCCGCATCGACATGAACTGGGCGACGTTCGCGATGCGTTGGCTCCATGTCATCAGCGGCGTCTTGTGGATCGGCTTGCTCTGGTACCTCAACTTCGTGCAGGTGCCGACCATGCCGACCATCCAGCCGGTCGAGAGCCGCACCGCCATCACCAAGTACATCGCGCCCAACGTCCTGTTCTATTTCCGCTACGCCGCGCTCGCCACGGTTGTCACCGGCCTGCTTCTGGCCTGGATGCTGGGCTACATCGTTTCGGCGCTGACGCTGCAGAAGGGCTTTGTGATGATCGGCATCGGCATGTGGATGGCCCTGATCATGGCCTTCAACGTGTGGTTCATCATCTGGCCGAATCAGCAGAAGATTCTGGGGCTGGTCGAGGCCACGGCCGAGCAGAAGGCGGCGGCGGCCAAGCCCGCCCTCTATGCCAGCCGGTTCAACACCATGTTCTCGATCGGCATGCTTTATTGCATGGTGGCGCAGCAGAACATGCCGGTCTGATCGAGCTCGCCAGTTCTGATGGAAACGGGGCCCGGTGGGCCCCGTTTTTCTTTGCCGGTCGATTTTCGCATATCTGGCGTGTCGATATTTGCATTGCCCCTATATCTTGCGGATGAGAGGCAATAATATTACAATATCCGAGTGGGCATCTGCCTCGGCCTCGAGCAGGCCCGCGTGTCCCCCTCGCGTAGTCGCGCATGCTTCCGCGTTCAATCGTCGACGATTGAGTGAAGCGGGACCCTCCGATCCCGCTGCAACGGAGGATCAACAAGTGATGGAAATGTTCGACAAGGCCAAGGCGTGGATCCTCAAGATCACGGAACTTGGCCTCTTGCTGGTGGCGTTGGCCATCGTGCTGCAAATGCTGTTCGGCACCGCCGTGCCTTTCCTGGGCGGCGATGTCGTCGGCAACCTGCTCAAGCTCCTGACGGCGCTGGGCAGCAACGGCGTCGTGGGCTTGGTGGCGATCGCCATCATTCTCTACCTGTTCAACCGCAAATAACCCCCATCGACGACTACCCCTCGACAAAGAAGAACGACAAAGGAGATGGACATGGAATGGTTCGATCGCGGCAAGACGGTGATCCTGCGCCTCACCGACATCGGCATCGCCCTGTTGGCGCTGGGCATCATCCTGCAGCTCCTGTTCGGCAATGCCACGCCGTTCCTAGGCACCGACATCGCCGGCAACATCGTGGCCTTCATCAAGGGCCTCGGCGGACAGGGCCTGGTCGGCCTGGTCGCCATCGCGGTCGTGCTCTACATCTTGAACCGCAACTAAGCAGGCGCGGCCCTGCTTGGAGGAAGCCCCGCCGGCGACGGCGGGGCTTTCGCTTTCATGGTCGCCGCGCCAACGCGAGCCCCACGCCCGCCCCGACCAGCAGGCCGCCAGTCAGGCGTTGACGCAAGCGGACATGACGCGCCAGCAGTGTGCGCAGCCGGCCGGCCAGCAGGGCCCAAGCCGAGTCGAGCGCCACCGCCACCGCCAGGAACGTCACGGCCAACAGCAGGAGCTGCCGCGCCGCGTCGGGGCCGGGCACGATGAACTGCGGGAAGAAGGCGCCATAGAACAGCAGCGTCTTGGGATTGGTGAGCCCGACCAGGAAACCGCGGCCGAAGATCAGCCGCACCGAGCGGGCTTGCGGGCCGACGCGAGCCAGATCGACCGCGGGCGCGCGCCAGGCCGCGATACCCAGCCACACGAGATAGGCCACGCCCAGCCAGCGCAACCAGTCGAAAGCTGCGGCCAGGAAACTCAGCACCGCAGCAGCGCCGAGCACGGTCAAGACGAGATGCACGACCACGGCGCTCGACGTGCCGGCCACGGTGAGGAGCCCGTAGCGCGCGCCGTGGGCAACGCTGTTGGCTACGATCAAGGCGACGTTGGCCCCGGGAATTGCGATCAGGATCGCGCAGGCGAGCACAAAGGCGAGGTAAGCCTCGGTGGACATTGCCGTACCCTACACCGGAACGAGCGCGAGCGTTTCGTTTACCGAGCCGGCGGGCGGTGAGCGGACGGGAGGCTTCTTCGGGACCTTCATCGCCTTACGGCGCGCCATGCGGCGACGATGGCGTCGGCCGTACGATCGATATCCTCCTCCGTCGTTGCCCAGCCGCTGACCGAGACCCGCATCACCGCTTTGCCGCGCCATCGCGCGCCACCGGCAAAAGCCACACCATCCGCCTGCAGCCGCGCAATGGTCGCGGCGGTCCGTGAATCGTCGTCGCCCATTCGCACGATCACCTGATTGAGCACGACATCGTTCAGCACCGCGATGCCGGCCTCCCGCGCCACCCTCTCGGCAAGGCGACGCGCCAGCCGGCAATGGCGATCGACCATCTCGCCCACGCCACGGCGCCCCAGATGCCGCAGCATCGCCCAGGTCGCGAAGCCGCGTGCTCGGCGCGACAGCTCGGGCACGAAATGGGAGGGGTCGCGTTCCCCGGAGGCCGTCGCGGGCAGGTAGCTCGCAGCGATCACCATGGCGCGCCGATGCGCCTCGGAGTCGCGCACGATGGCGTAGCCGCAATCGTACGGCGTCTGCAGCCATTTGTGGCCGTCGGTCGCCCATGAATCGGCCTGGTCGACACCTTCGGCCAAGTCGGCTTGGGCTGCGGAAGCGCGCGCCCATAGGCCGAATGCGCCATCGACATGAACCCAAGCCCCGGCGGCCTTGGCCATCGGCACCACGATCGCATGGGGATCGAAAGCGCCGGTATTGATGTGGCCGGCTTGCGTGACGACGATCGACGGGCCGCGATGCGCCGCGAGCGCGCGCTCGAGGGCCGCCGGCAACAGGCGACCCTGTGCATCCGACGCCACTCGGATCGGTCGGTCGTGACCGAAACCCAGGAACTGCAGCGCCGAGAAGACCGTCGCATGCGCCTCCTCGCCGATCAGGACGATGACCGGCGGTGCCCCGAACAGGCCGTCACGCTCGACGTCCCATCCGACGCGACGCAGCACCTCGCCGCGCGCCGCTGCAAGGCCGACGAAGTTCGCGACGGTGGCACCGGTGACGAAGCCAATGGAGGCGGCGGCCGGCAGACGCAGGATGTCCAGCAGCCACTTCTCGGCAATCGCCTCGGCCGCAGCCGCAGCCGGCGACGCGACATGGTTCCCGGCATTCTGTCCCCAGCTTGCCGTCAGCCAGTCCGCCGCGACGCCGACAGGATGGGAGGAGCCGATAACCCAGCCGTAGAAGCGGCGGCCGGCCGACGCCTGCAACCCGGGCTCGGCGAGCCGCGCCAGTTCGGCGATGACGGCGTCAGGTGCGCTGCCCTGCTCCGGCGTCGGCATCGACCATGCCGACGCGGCCGCGGCAAAGTCCTGTTCGGCCCGCTGAGGCCGGCCGTCGAGCCGCCGGCGGTAGTCGATCGCAAGATCGGCAGCCCGTCGCCATAGGTCGCTCGGGACGTCGCTGCCGTCGGTCATCGCGGCCACCGCGCCAACGCGAGCCCCGACCCGGCAGCAGCGGCGGCGGCGGCGGCGGCTGTTGCACCCGGCGGAAGCGACACCATCGGACCATCCTATAAGGGGATCAGTGCCGCCGCCACTCGCCGGCCTTCGGCCAGCAGCACGTTGTAGATGCGGCAGGCCGAGCCGGTGTCGACGATCTCGAGGGCAAGGCCTGCCGCCTTGAGCATCGCGCGCAGGGTCGGCGGCAGGAAGACGGCCCGCGGACCGCAGCCCACGACGAGCAGCTCGGTCGGCGTCGGCATCTCCGTCAGCAAGGCGAGGTTGTCGAGCGCGATCTCGTCGGCACGCTCGACGCTCCACGCCGCGGTGACGGTCGGCGTCACCAACACCGGCGACTGCCATCGCCGCTCGCCGATCACGAAGTGGCCCGGGCCGTAGCTCCGGATGAGCTGGACCCGCGCGGGGTCCGGCGAGGGAAGCGTCTTGTCGCCCAGCTCCGTCGAGGTCGATCCCGGCGACGGCGGCTTCACGCCTTCGCCTTCTCGGCCTTGTCGTCGTCGGGCCGGAGCTGCTCGGGCCGCAGGTTGAGGTACACCAGGCCGGCGCAGGCGACCCAGATCGACGAGTAGGTGCCGACGATCACGCCCCACAGCATGGCGACCGAGAAACTATAGAGCACCGGCCCACCGAACAGGACCAGCGCGACCACCGCGACGAACACCGTGCCCGAGGTCATGAGGGTGCGCGACAGCGTCTCGTTGATGCTCTGGTTCAAGAGATCGACCAGGCTGAGCTTCTTGTAGCGGCGCATGTTCTCGCGGACGCGGTCGAAGATGACCACCGTGTCGTTGATCGAATAACCGGCGATGGTCAGCACGGCGGCGAGCGCCGTCAGGCTGAAGTCGAGCTGCAGCACGACGAACACGCCAAGCGTCGAGATCACGTCGTGCAGCATGGCGATCAGGGCGCCGACCGCGAACTGCCATTCGAAGCGGAACCAGACATAGATCGCGATGGCCGCCATGGTGGCGATCACCGCGAGGATGCCGCTCTGCATCAGCTCTTCGCCGATCTTGGGGCCGACCGATTCCGTGCCGCGCAGTTCGTAGCCACCGCCGATCGCATCCTCGACCAGCTTGATCGCCACCTGTTGGCACCATTCGGCGCGCTGCTCGGGCGACATGTCGATCCGGGCGGTGTTGACCGTGCCGCGCGGCAGCTGGCGCTCCTGCACCGTGAGGCCGACGCGGCTCACCGCGTCGCGCCAGTTGCCGGCATCGAGTGCGCTCGGCGCGGTGAGTTCCACGTCGCCCGTGCCGGCGGGCCCCGGCTTGACCTGCCAACCTGGACCGGCGCGCTTCAGCATCACCCGCTGCGCACCCGCGACGCACTGGGCGCCGCCGTCCTGACGCTGGACGCGGATCAGGGCGGTGCTGGGATCGCCGAACTCCTGCAGCGAGACCTCACCGACGCCCAACGCGCCGATGGTCGAGCGCAACTGCTCGAGATTGGCCACGCCCTGCTTCGCCTTCGCCTGGATGGCGATGCCGCCCTTGAAGTCGATGCCGAAATTCAGGCCGATCGTGAAAACACCAGCCAACGCGATGATGTTGACCAGCGTCGACAGGATGAGCGCCGTCCGGCGCGGCCCGAGGAAATCGAACTTGCGCTTGAAGGTGAACAGGCGAACCGGCTTCCACATGATCGGGTTGCCTCAGATCACGAGTTCGGTGGGCCGCCGCCAGCGCACCCACAGGGCGAGCAGCATGCGGGTGAAGATGGTCGAGCTGAACATCGAGGTGACCAGGCCGAGCGACAGCGTCGTGGCGAAACCGCGGATCGGTCCCGAACCGAAGCCGAACAGCAGCACGCCGGCGATCAGGGTCGTGAGGTTGGCGTCGATGATCGCCGACATGGCCCGCTCATAGCCGGTGGCGAGCGAGCTGAAGGCCGAGCGGCCCAACGCCTTTTCCTCGCGCACACGTTCGTAGATCAGCACGTTGGAATCGACCGCCATGCCGACCGTCAGCACCAGTCCGGCGATGCCGGGCAGCGTGAGCGAGGCCCCCAGGACCGACATGCCGGCGAACACCAGCAGCAGGTTCACCAGCATGGCGAGGTTGGCGAAACCGCCGAACAATGGCCCATAGGCGACGAACATGAACAACGCCACCAACAGGGTGCCGACGATCGCCGCGACGGTGCCGTCGCGGATGGCGTCGGCGCCGAGATCGGCACCGACCGTGCGTTCCTCGATGATGGTGAGCGTGGCGGGCAGCGCGCCGGAGCGTAGCAACAGCGCCTGCTCCTGGGTCTGCTGGGTGGTGAAGCTGCCGGTGATGATGCCGCTGCCGCCGCAGATCGCACTCTGCACCACGGGTGCGCTGATGATCTCGTTGTCGAGCTGGATGGCGAGCCGCTTGCCGACGTTGGCGCGGGTCGCGGCGCAGAAGGCGCGGCCGCCGGCGGAATTGAAGGTGAAGCTGATGATCGGTCGACCGCCCTGCTGCTGCTCGAAGGTCGCCTTGGCGTCGTCGAGATCCTCGCCGCCGACGATGACCCGTTTCAGCACCGGCAGGCACTGCGGCTGGTAGCGTCGGCAGATCTGCTCGGGCGCGAGCCGCGGGTTGGCCGCCTGGATATCCTCCCAGGCCTTGAGATTGGTGGCGCGCAGTTGCTGCATGCCTTCGCGCGTCGGGACGAGCGTCGTCGGCGGCGGTAGATTGGTCGGCACGTTCTGGCCGGTCAGGGCGACATCCTCGTTGACCAGATGGAAGGTGAGCTTGGCGGTCTGGTTGATCTTGCGCTTGAGGTCGGTGGTGTCCTTGATGCCCGGCACCTGCAGCAGGATGCGGTCGTCGCCCTGGCGCACGATGGTCGGCTCGATCGTGCCGGTCTCGTCGACGCGGCGGCGCAAGATCTCGATCGACTGGTCGATCACCTCTTTCTTGCGGCGGAACAGATCCTGCTCCGAATAGGCGAGCCGGATGGTGTCGCCCGTACCTGACACGGAGAGCGACG
>VGCQ01000012.1 GCA_016870055.1 Alphaproteobacteria bacterium
TCCTGTTCCGCTTCGCTCCACCTCCAGCCGGCAATGGCGAAGGATGGCATCATGCACTAACATTCTACTCGGACCACTTGGTGGGGGCCGATCAGCCTCCGCCCAGCTGCTGCGGCCGGCGGTCGGCGAGGCCGTCCAGCCGCACCATGGCGAGCGCCCTCGCCACCTTCTGCTCGACCTCGGCGCGCGGCGTTTTGCGCACCATCAGCGGAAAGGCGATGTTCTGGGCCACGCTCATGTTGGGAAAGAGCGCGTAGTTCTGGAATACCATGCCGATGCCGCGCTTCTCGACCGGCACCATGGTGACGTCCTCGCCGCCGACGAAAATGCGGCCGGCGGTCGGCTGCTCGAAGCCTGCCAGCATGACGAGCGTGGTCGTCTTGCCCGAACCCGAAGGCCCGAGCAGCGTCAGGAACTCGCCCGCCTCGACCTCGAGGTTGAGCGCGCGCACGGCATCGACCTTGCCGTCGTAGCTTTTGCTCACCTCGATGAACCGGACCAGCGGTTCGGCGCTCGCGTTCATGCGCGCAGAATGAAGAAATCCTTCCCACGCTGTCGAGCAAATTTCGCGCCGGGGATAGCTGACCTCCGTCGAGCGCAGCGCCGGCTGCCGGCGTGACGGCGCTGGGCGAAACCGACGAAGGCCGCCGGACCGTCCCGGCTACAGCGCGTCGGGCGACACGAAGGGCAGCCCCAGCGCCTCGGCCACCGGCCGGCAGGTCACCTTGCCGTCATGGACGTTCAGGCCGTTGCGCAGGTGCGGGTCGTCGGCGATCGCCTTGCGCCAGCCCTTGTCGGCGAGCGCCAGCGCGAACGGCAGGGTGGCGTTGTTCAGTGCGAAGGTCGAGGTGCGGGCCACCGCGCCCGGCATGTTGGTGACGCAATAGTGGATGACGCCTTCCTCGATATAGGTCGGCTGGGAGTGAGAGGTCGGGCGCGAGGTCTCGCAGCAGCCGCCCTGGTCGATGGCAATGTCGACGATGACGCTGTTGGGTTTCATGGTCGCGACCATGGCGCGGCTGACCAGCTTGGGGGCGGCGGCGCCCGGCACCAGCACGGCACCGATCAGGAGATCGGCGCGGCGCAGGATGTGGCCGAGCGCGTCGCGCGTGGAGAAGATCGTGCGCAGGCCGGGGAACTGCGCGGCCAGCCGGCGCAGCACCTCGGCCGAGCGGTCGACCACGAACACCGTGGCGCCCATGCCCAACGCGATCGTGGCGGCATGAGTGCCCGACACGCCGCCACCCAGCACGACGACCTCGGCCGGCGGCACGCCCGGCACGCCGCCCAAGAGCACGCCACGGCCGCCGGCGGTGCGTTCGAGATAGTGTGCGCCGACCTGCGGCGCGAGCCGGCCGGCGATCTCCGACATCGGCGTCAGCAGCGGCAGCGTACCGGTGGGCGACGTCACGGTCTCATAGGCGATCGCCGTGACACCGCTCTTGATCAGATCCTCGGTCTGGGCGCGATCGGGAGCGAGATGCAGATAAGTGAACAGCACCTGGCCGCGGCGCAGCCGCTTGCGCTCGACGGCCAGCGGCTCCTTGACCTTCACGATCATTTCGCTGGCGGCAAAGACCTCTTCGGCTCCGCCGACGATGCGAGCGCCGGCGGCGACATACTGGTCGTCGCCGAGGCCGGCACCGTCGCCGGCGCCGCGTTGGACCAGCACCTCGTGGCCGTGATGCACCAGCTCGGCGACCGAGGACGGGACCAACCCGACGCGATCTTCATGGTCCTTGATTTCCTTGGGAACGCCGATGCGCATGGGTCGGATCCTCAGAGCAAGTGGCCGGCGCGCTCCGCCTTGGTGCGCAGGTAGTTCTCGTTGTGGCCGTTGGCCGGGAAGGAATGGGCGACCCGCTCGGTGACCTCGATGCCGTAGCGTTCGAGCTGGCTGATCTTCTGCGGGTTGTTGGTCATCAGCCGCACGCGCTTGATGCCCATGCGCGTCAGCATGGTGGCGGCCGGCGCATAGATGCGCTCGTCGGCGTCGAAGCCCAGTTGCTCGTTGGCGTCGATGGTGTCGAAGCCGTCATCTTGCAGCTCGTAGGCTCGGAGCTTGTTGACCAGACCGATGCCGCGGCCCTCTTGGGCGAGGTAGAGCAGCACGCCCGAGCCCTGCTTGGCGATCTCGGCGATGGCGCCGCGCAACTGCACGCCGCAGTCGCAGCGCAGCGAGCCGAGGAGATCGCCGGTGAAGCACTCGGAGTGCAGGCGGATCAACACCGGTGCGGTGGGATCGATCTCGCCGACCACGATCGCCAGATGCTCCTTGCCGCCGTCGCTCGGCCGCCAGGCGAGGATGCGGGCGTTCTCCGCGCCCTCGAGCGGGACATGCGCCTGCGCCACTTGCTGCAGGTTGCGCGAGGCGGTGTCTTCGTAGGCCAGCACATCGGCGGCATCGACGTAGATCAGGTCCTGCTCGCGCGCCCAATCGCGCCGCTTGTTGCCGGGATCGCCGCTGAGCGGGCCCAGCACCACCGCGGGCAGCAGGCGGGCGAGCTTGGCAAGCTCGATCGCCGTCTCGGCAATCCGCGGAGCATGGCTCGCCACCGGCCGCGACAGATGGCGCACCGCGATGTGACGGCTGGCAACGCCATTGTCTGCTGCGCTTTCGTGCGGCCGCAGGATGACATCGACCGGGACACCCTCCGGCAAGTCGAGGGTGATGGGCTTGTTGGTATCGCCCATGCTGCCCGCGATATGCGGTGGGATGTCCATGCCGATCGCCTCGGCGCGACGGCGTGTGGTGACCAGCACGGGCGCGTCCTGCGCCAGGCCCTGCAGGCGCTGCAAGGCACGCAGACCGCACGACTCCGCGGCTATGACCAGCCCGCCCGCGCCATCCTCGTCGCGCAGCACCACGATGCCGCCACGGCGCAGTTCCGCCAGGGCGCGCTCGACGGCGGCCAGGGCGGTGGCTGTTCGCGAAAGAACTAAGGCTTCAGGCATGGTCAATGTTGCCAAACCATAGTCTCTCTACGCAAGGCAATGGCAGGATATTCGTTTATTCTGAGGCCAAAAAATATTTGTTTTCAATATGTTATGCTAATCTTATAAATAAGATCAAAGATTTGATCTTAAGGTTGAGCCAGCATAAGATCAGATTCTTGATCTTGAGAGGCGTCTCGTGCTCCGCATCAGCGACATCGAGGTCAGGCATCGTCTGAACATCGACAACCCCTGGTGGGCAGATCCCGAACCTCCTGAGAGAGTGACGCGGTGGAGAGAGCGTCTCTATCTGCCGCTGCTTTTCGATCTTGTGGAACGCACCACTCCCAATCGCGCTTCGATCGTCATGGGCCCAAGGCGTGTTGGAAAGACCGTGATGCTCATTCAAACGGTCTACCGGCTCATCGCCGTCGGCATTAGGCCGCAATCGATTTGCTACGCCGCGGTCGACAATCCGGTCTATTCCGGCCGCTCGCTCGACAAGCTGCTCGACCTGTTCATGCAGGAGCACAACCACAAGCGGCGACAGCGCCTGTATGTGCTGTTCGATGAAATTCAATACGTCTCGGACTGGGAGCGTCACCTCAAATCTCTCGTGGACACCTATCCCGATATGCGTTTCGTGGCGTCGGGATCGGCGGCGGCGGCGCTGAAGCGGAAGAGCGACGAATCGGGCGCCGGCCGATTCACCGACTTCATGGTGCCGCCACTCTCGTTTGTGGAGTTCCTGCAGTTCAGGGGGCTGCGGCCCGATTTGCTGGCTGACAGCAAAATCGACGATGAACTGGTGGCCTACATGAACTATGGCGGATTTCCCGAGGCCACCGTCGACGAGTCGGTGCAGCGGTCAATGAGCCAATTCGTGGCGAATGACATCATCGACAAGGTGCTGCTTCGCGACATCCCAAGTCTGTACGGCATCGGCGATCCTCAGGAACTGAAGCGGTTCTTTTCGTTTCTCGCCTACAACACCGGGCACGAGGTCAACGTCGATGGCCTATCCAAAGAAACAGGTGTGACGAAGAACACGCTTCGCAAGTACACCGAATATCTGGAAGCGGCGTTCCTGATCCGAATCCTTCATCGCGTCGACTTTTCGAACAAGACGTTCAGCCGCCATTCCCGATTCAAGATCTATCTGGCCAATCCGTCGATACGCGATGCGTTGTTTGGCGAGCCGTCACCGGATGCGACAGGTGCCCTCGTTGAAACGACGGTCGCCGGCCAGTTGCTCGGCGGCCAACGAGCCAGCTATCGATTCAACTACGTGCGCGAAACCTCCGGACGAGTCGGCGAAGTCGACTTTGTCGCCTTCAGACCGGAGCAAGAACGGCCGGTTGATGCACTCGAGGTCAAATGGACTGATCGCCCGCTTGCCTCGCTCGTTCGTGAGCTGGGAGGGCTCGTGCATTACGCCGACCGATCGCGGCTGAAGCGGGCATACGTACTCAAACGCGGCCAGTATGAGTCGTTGACGATGGAAGGAATCGAGATCCATGCGATTCCGATCCCGGATTTTCTCGTCAGTGAAGGGTCGTTCACCCTCAGTCAAGAATCGACGCGAAGAGCCGTGCCGGCCGAGGGTCCGGCTGAAACCGTTCGGCGAATCTTGCCCTGGGCGAAAGAGACCTTCAGGCGGAAGCCTGGCGTGCCGTGGCCCCTGGGCTGAGACGGCGGGTGTCGTACAGGGTAGAGTGAACCGCTTTTGCCTTCTTTTCGTATGAGATAAAGTGTCTCTTCGGGGCGGCAGCAGGTAACGACAGCATGTCGGTCAACAATCGCGGCAAGAAAATTCTCCTGGTCGACGACGACCAGGGTCTGCGCACGGTTCTGGCCGAGCAGCTCGACCTGTATGACGGCTTCACCACCATCCAGGTCGGTACCGCGGCCGAGGGCTTGGAGAAGGCCAAGGGCTCGCACTACGACGCCATCCTGCTCGACATCGGTCTGCCCGACATGGACGGCCGCGAGCTGTGCAAGCTGATGCGCCGGCAGGGCGTTCGCGCTCCGGTCATCATGCTGACGGCGGCCGACTCCGATGCCGACACCATCCTGGGCTTGGAATCGGGCGCCAACGACTACGTCACCAAGCCGTTCCGCATCAATGTCCTGCTGGCGCGGCTGCGCGCCCATCTGCGTCAGCACGAGCGCAGCGAGGATGCGGTGATGACCGTGGGCCCCTACGAGTTCCACCCCGCAGCCAAGCTGCTGCTGGAGAAGGGCGGCAAGAAGAAGGTCCGGCTCACCGACAAGGAAGCCTCGATTCTGAAGTACCTGTTCCGCGCCGGTGATCGGGCGGTGGCGCGCGACGTGCTCCTGAACGAGGTCTGGGGCTACAACGCCGGCGTCACCACCCACACGCTGGAAACCCACATCTATCGCCTGCGCCAGAAGATCGAGCGCGACCCGACCAACGCGGCCATCCTGGTCACCGACCGGGGCGGCTATCGGTTGCAGCCCTAGCGATCGCCTTGCCAAAAGATGACCTATGCGTCATCTTTTGTCGGACCCATCGATCGCGCGCCCGGGAGGGCCGGCCATGACCACGCAGCGTATCTATGCCCTGCCCGTCGAGACCACCGAGTGGAAGTTCGACGGCGCCACCGAGATCCTGTTCAACTGGGAGTACGACGACGGCTCCGACGCGCTGCTCGACCTCTACGACAAGGGCAAGAAGCAGCAGTGGGACGCCAGCACGCGACTCGATTGGTCGCTCGAGCTCAACCCCGACAACCCGATGGCGCTCAACGACGAGGCGATCTCGATCTACGACACCGACTATTGGCGGCGCATGACCGACCAGGAAAAGGCGTGGCTGCGTCGCCATATGCAGGCCAACTCGATCTCGCAATTCATGCACGGCGAGCAGGGCGCGCTGATCGCCACGGCCAAGATCGTCGAGACCGTGCCCGACATGAACGCCAAGTTCTACGCCGCCACCCAGGTGATGGACGAGGCGCGCCATGTCGAAGCCTACAAGCGGCTGCTGCACGAGAAGTTCGAGCTAGCCTATCCCATCAACAAGGCGCTCAAGACGCTGCTCGAGCAGGTGCTGACCGACCGGCGCTGGGACATGACCTATCTCGGCATGCAGGTGCTGATCGAAGGCCTGGCGCTCGCCGCCTTCCAGTCGATCCGCGACAAGTCGGGCAACACCCTGGCCGGCGCGGTCAACGCTTACGTCATGCAGGACGAAGCGCGCCACGTCTCGTTCGGCCGCTTGGCCTTGCGCGAATACTATCCGCATCTGTCGGAGGCCGAGCGCGACGAGCGCGAGGAGTTCGTGGTCGAAGCGCTGCATTTCATGCGCGACCGCTTCAACCAGGCGGAAGTGTGGGAGCGGCTCGGCCTGCCGGCCAAGGTGCTCGACGAGATCCACTACAATTCCAAGCAGATGAACTCGTTCCGCGGCCGGCTGTTCAGCCGCGTCGTGCCCACGGTCAAGGATATCGGCCTGTGGGGTGATCGTGTGCGCAAGGCCTTCGCCGAGATGGGCGTGATGGACTATGCGAAGATCGACGTCGCCGAGCAGCTCGCCAACGACGGCAAGGTCGCCGAGGACTTCGACCGCAAGATGTTCATCGAGAAGGCGATCGCTGCGGAGTAGCGAGTCAGAGCGCGACCAGCAGCAGCAAGACCGCCGGCACGATCAGCGGCCAGGGCAGGAACTGCAGGAGCAGCGCTCCGGCGGCGGCGCCGGCGAGATAGCCCGCCCAGCAGATCACCAGCAGATCGGCCTTGGCGACTTCCGGCAAGTCGGCCGCCTTGGCCGGCAGCAGCTTGTCGAGTGCCGCCTCGGCGGCACGGGCGAGCGTGCTGGTCACCACGACGGTCGAGAGCGCGGTGCCGCCGAAATGAGTGATCGCCGTGGCTTGCAAGCCCATCGCCAAGGCGAGGATCAGCACGCCCACATCGACACCGATCGGCAGCGCGGCCACGATGGCGATCATCGCGGCCTCTACGAGGATCGGCAGCGACCGCTTGTGCCACAGGCGCAGCATCAGACGGGCCAGCATGGCGCCGACGAAGAACGCCACCAGCGGCGCGAGGTGACGGCCGGCATCGAGGTAGCGGCCTTGGGCGAGGGCGATGCCTGCCAGCACCGTGTTACCGGTCATGTTGGCGGCAAAGACGCCGCCCATGGTGATGAAGCCTACGGCGTCGGCGATCCCGGCGACCAGGGTGAGCAGCGTCGCCTGCAGGTACGGCCGCCTGATCGCTACACCACGTCGTAAGTGATCTCGACCTCGGGCCCGAAGCAGTGGCCCTGGCAGGTCAGGATCCAGTTGTTGGCGAGATCGTCTGCCGTATAGATGTCGTTCTTGGCGAGCACGATCTTGCCCTTGATGCGCTTGGCGGCACACGAGGCGCAGAAGCCTTCCTCGCACGACGACAATGGGTTGAGCCCGGCGGCACGCGCCGCCTCGAGAATGGTCAGCCCCTTGCGGTAGGGCACCTTGTGCACCTTGCCCTCGAAGTGGACGACGATCTCGCTCGGGATCACTTCGCCTTCCTGCGGCTCGATCGGCACGGCGTCGTTGCCCGAGGCCTCGAAGCGCTCGATGCGCACGCGCTCGCGCGGCATGCCGGCGCCGAGCAGAGTGTTCTCGACCATGGTCATGAACGGACCGGGTCCACAGAGATAGGCCTCGGCGTCCTCGAAGCCCTTGACGGCGGCCGCGATCTCCTCGGGCTTGCTGAGGCCCTGCTTGTCGTCGAGATGGTGGATCACCTCCAGCCGGCCGGGGTGGGCGGTGGCCAGCGCTTGGAACTCCGCGTCGAAGATCACCGACTGCTTGTCGCGGTTGGCATAGAACAGCCGCATGCGCCGCTGGCCCGTCTTCAGCGCCGACTTGATCAGCGACATCATGGGGGTGATGCCGCTGCCGCCGCCGAACAGCAGCAGCGGCGCCTGGCCGTCGCCCAACACGAACCGGCCGGCCGGCGGCAGCACCTCCAGGATGCCGCCTTCCTTGAGGGCGTCGTGGAACCAATTGGAGCCCTTGCCGCCCGCGACGCGTTTCACCGTCACCTTGGGCTGGCCGTCGGTTTCCGGCGCGCTCGACAGCGAGTAGCAGCGGTTGAAAGGGCCGTCGGCGTGGCTCATGCGGAAGGTCAGGAACTGCCCGGCGCGGTAGCGGAACTTGTCGGCAAGGTCGGCGGGGACATCGAGGACGAAAGAGCGCGCATCCGGCGTTTCCTGGACGATCTTGGCGATGCGCAGCTTGCTATAGGCCATTCGGTAAACCCTTGTTCATTTTCTCTGCATTCCGGGCGGGACTCTCCTACCTGACTGTGGTAGCTTCCGCCGCGAAAAATGAACGGAGCGTCATCTTTTTGCCGCTCCGCCGACGAATGGGACCTCGTTCAGCGCCAGGAGGCAAGGGCCAATGACGACGCAAAAGATCTACCAGCTCCCTGTCGAGGTCACGAACTGGAAGTTCGATGGCGCCACCGAGATCAGGTTCAACTGGGAATATGACGACGGCTCGGCCGACCTGTTGAACCTCTACGAGAAGGGCAAGCAGCAGCAGTGGGATACCTCGACCCGCATCGACTGGTCGCAGGAGCTGTTCGAGGGCAACCCGATGGGCATGGCCGACGAGTCGATCCCGATCTACGGCTCGCCCTTCTGGGACAAGATGACCGAGAAGGAGAAGAACTGGCTGCGCTTCAACTTGCAGTGCCACTCGATCTGCCAGTTCATGCACGGCGAGCAGGGTGCGCTGATCGCCACCGCCAAGATCGTCAACACCGTGCCCGACATGAATGCCAAGTTCTACGCCGCCACCCAGGTGATGGACGAGGCGCGCCACGTCGAGAGCTACAAGCGGCTGATCCACGAGAAGTTCAAGTCGGCCTATCCCATCACCGAGTCGCTGAAGAACCTGCTCGAGCAGACCCTGACCGACCGGCGCTGGGACATGACCTATCTCGGCATGCAGGTCCTGATCGAGGGCCTGGCGCTTGCCGCCTTCCAGCGCATCCGCGACACCGCCAAGAACAACCTCGCCGGTGCGGTCAACGCCTACGTCATGCAGGACGAGGCGCGCCACGTCACCTTCGGCCGCATGGCGCTGCGCGAGTACTATCCGCAGCTCTCCGACGCCGAGCGTGCCGAGCGCGAGGAGTTCACGGTCGAGGCGCTGTACTTCATGCGCGACCGCTTCAACCAGGCCGAGGTCTGGATGCGCTCGGGCCTGCCGGTCGACAAGCTGATGGAGTACGCCTTCAATTCCGGCGCCATGCAGTCGTTCCGCACCCGCCTGTTCACGCGCATCGTGCCGATCCTCAAGGAGATCGGCCTGTTCGGACCCAAGGTGCAGAAGGCGCTGGGCGACATGGGCGTGATGGAATACGCCAAGATCGACGTCGAGAAGCTGCTCGGCAACGACCTCAAGGTCGCCGAGGATTTCGACGCCAAGAAGTTCGTCAAGGAACAGATCGCGGCGGAATAGCCGCGACCGGACGACCGAACAGAAAAGGGGGCCGCAAGGCCCCCTTTCATTTGGCTGGCGCGCCTGCTGCGTCAGGGCGCGTGTTCCGTCGCGTCGACGATCGCCAACATGCCGTCTCGGCGGTCGACAAGCTTTCGGCCATCCGTGCCGTACTGATCGTCGGGTGCGTATCGAAAGATCTCGACGGTTCTTCCGTCGTCTTTTCATGCAGCCACCCTGATCTTGGAATTGCGGTCGACCTCGTCATCTCGGAGCAATTTCTCGGAGACCTGAAGGAACGCTTCTCGAAATGACCAGGCGGAGCTGCGCGAGCCGTCGGCAACCAAAGCGGTAAATCGCCGGCGTGCGTGCAATGCCGTCGGCTTGGACAGGCGCGACTAGTACGGCTTGTCGCCCTTTATCGTCACGCGGTGCCCGTGGCGGACGTGCGGGTGATAGTCGAATGTGGCGCGGTGCATGACGCAGCGATTGTCCCAGAAGGCGACGGACTGCCTGTCCCATTTGAAGCGGCACTGGAATTCCGGCGTCTCGGTGTGCCGGATCAACAGGTCGAGCAGCGCGTCGCTTTCGTGCTTCTCGAGGCCCTCGATACGCTTGGTGAAGCCGCGATTGACGAACAGGCATTTGCGGCCGGTCACCGGATGGGTGCGCACGATGGGGTGAGCCGCCTTGGGAAACTGCTTGTCGCTGCGCGTGTACTCGCCTCGCGAGTAGACATGGGCGCTGGTGTGGAAGGCCCTGAGGCCGTCGACCAGCCGCTTGATCGGCGCCGAGAGCGTCTCGTAGGCGAGGTACATGTTGGCGAACGCGGTATCGCCGCCGACCGGCGGCGTCTGATGCAGGTAGAGGATCGAGCCCATCGGCGGCTCGGGCTCGCACGACATGTCGGAGTGCCAGACCTCACCGGTCGCCACCTTGGTCTTCTCGTCGGCGTGCACGACGCGGATCTCGGGATGACCCTCGACCTCGGACTTGGCTGCCGGATGGACCAGCAGCTCGCCGAACAGGCGGCCGAATGCCTTGTGCTGGTCGACGCTCATCTGTTGATCGCGGAAGAACAGCACCTGGTGCGCCATCAACGCATCGTGCAGCTCGCTCGCCTGGCGGTTGGACAACGGGCTGCCGAGATCGACGCCGGCCACTTCGGCGCCGATTGCCGGCGTGAGCTTGTGGATCGCAATGGTCTCGTAGGGCATGAGCGGGTCCTCGACCGTTCCGGCGGCTATTTGCAATTCTCGATGCGCGGGGCGGCGTCGATTACCGTCGCCACCTTGGAGATGTCGAGGCAGCGGTTGCCGATCCATGCCTTGCCCTGCACCAGGATCGCGAACCGGGCGAAAGTGTCGGCCTGGTCGGCGGGCGTCGGCCGCGCGCGGGCGAGCAGCCAATAGAGCGCGTAGAGGTTGCCGGTGGCGAAGTCGGCCGCCGCGACGTCGAGGTCCTTGCCCCACAGGGTGGCATTCTTGGCGGCCGCACCCGTCGGGTCGGGCAAGGCGGCGAGCCAGGCGTGGGCGTTGGTCGCAAGCCCGTACGGTCCGCCGTTCTCGGCCCTGAGGTTCTTCACCTGCTCGGCCACGGCGATGTAGCCCTTGCCGTCGATCGTGCTGCCGGCGCAGCCGCGGCGGCACAGCGCGACGAAGGTCAGATACTCGGCCAGGATGATTTCGACGTTGCCGTTGTTGTGGCGCCGCCAGGCGCGCGCCATGTTCCAGGCCTGCGTCAGCTCGGAGCCCCACGGCTTGTTGGCCTGCGGCGTGTCGCGCTCGAGCTCGCCGATCACCGCCTGGCCGGCCGACTGCCACTCGGCCGGAATCTGGGCGAAGGCCCGGCCGGCGGCGGCGAAGGTGACGAGGACGAAGACGAGCAGGATCTTCATGGACACACCTCAGTAACGTCGGGCGCGCTTGTGGTCGGCGCTTTCGTATTGGACCAGATCGTCGGCGCGCAATTCCGTGGCATCGCGTGGAACCAGATTGCGCGCCTGGACCGGCGTGATCAACCGGTGATGCGGTTCGTCCTCGAGGGCGGCGCCGACATCCCAGCAATCGTCGGCGTTGGTCACCCACGCCGCGGTGTCGAATTTCCGGAGGTCGACCGGCTCGGAGTAGGTCCGCAGCGTTTTACGTTGCTTGTTGGTATATTCGTGGAAGTAGGACATCGCGAGCTCGCGCAAGCTGCGATAGACGGGATCGCGCCAGCGCAGCCAGACATGGTTGCTCTTGGAGATGGCGCCCCAGCAGCCGCCGCGCCTGAACAGGGTGATGACGTGATCGGAGTCGCCCTTGGCTGTCAGATCCATCAGCAGCGGCGGCTCACCATGCAGCCACAAGGCGCAGGCCGCGACGAACGCCGCCTCGATACAATGAGCGCGGCGATGGTGCAGCACGCCGCGCACCGAGCGCAGCGTGTCGCCCTCTTCCTCGAAGTTGGCGTGCAGGCCGATCACGAATTCCTGGATACGCTGCGGCGTCGACAACGTGCGCAGCACGCGGCCTTCGTCGGCGGTCAGGCCGAGATCGGCGGGTTTGGGATGGCGCTTGCGGACCAGCATGGGACCCCGAAGGTCCCCCGCCGGGCAGCCGATGACAATATGCGGTTGGTGGAGCTGAGGGGGATCGAACCCCTGACCTCCTCATTGCGAACGAGGCGCTCTCCCAGCTGAGCTACAGCCCCCAACAACCGACTTGGGACGGCCCCAAAAAGGCCTGAAGATGGCGCGGATAATGGTTGGCGGGTCCCCTGTCAAGCAAACCGGCCTGTGTTAGCGTTTCGCGTCCATCATTCAGGGAGCATGGGTCGTGGCAGACAGCGGCAAGAAAGTCGTCCAATCGGATGCAGCACCCAAGGCGCTCGGTCCCTACTCGCAGGCCATCGTCGCCGGCGGCCTGGTCTACTGCGCGGGGCAAATCCCGCTCGACCCGGCGACCGGCAACATCGTGGCCGGCGGCATCGCCGAGCAGACCCGGCAAGTGCTGAAGAACCTGCGCGCCGTGCTCAGAGCCGCCGGCAGCGATCTCGATCGCGCGATCAAGACGACTGTCTTCCTGAAGAACATGGACAACTTCGCGGCCATGAACGAGGTCTATGGCCGCCCCGAGTATTTCGGCGCCCAGCCGCCGGCGCGTTCGACCGTCGAGGTGGCGCGCCTGCCGCGCGACGTGCTGGTCGAGATCGAGCTCGTGGCGCTCTCCTAGCCGTGGATCCCATCGGTTTCCTGCTGAGCCTGGGCTCGTTCTTGGTGTTCGCGTTGATGGTCGTGCACCTCCTGGTGGCTCTGGTGCTGATCATCCCGACCTGGCGCATCTGCATGCGTGCCGGCTTCTCGGGCGCCCTGTCGCTGTTCCATCTCGTGCCCATGGTCGGCTGGCTGATCGTCATGGCGATACTGGCCTTCAGCACGTGGCCGGCCGGCGAGGCCTCGCCGGGGAGGCGGTGATGGGTGCGGAGATCGCCGCCTTGATGAGCTTCTTCGGCATTACCGGGGCCTTCGCGCTGGTCGGCTTGGCGCTGGCCGGCTGGATGGCCTGGCGCATCGTCGAGAAGGCAGGGTTGCCGGGCTGGGCGGGACTCGGCGCCATCCTGCTCACGCTGACGGCGGTCGGCACCATCGTGCCGTTGGTCCTCCTCTGGGTGTTCGCCTTCATGCGTTGGCCGCGCGACGAGCCGCAGGCCGCGATCCTGCCCGGCACCGGCGGCCAGCCGGCGCCGGCTGCGCCGGTCGGCGGGCTGCCGCCACCGCCGATGGCGCTGCCCGATCGACGGCTGTGGCGTCTCGTCGGCGTGCTGCCGTCGGGTGGCACCGTCGCGCTGTCGGTCGACGGATCGTCGGGGACTTATCTCTTGACCGGCGCGATGACGACGGCGCCCAACGAGCTGTCGGTGCCCGACCCCTCGGTCGGCCGACCGCATGCGCGTGTGCTGGTGGCGCCTGGCCGTCTCGGCCTGGAAGATCTCGGCAGCCCTGGCGGCACCTCGGTCGATGGCGCACGGCTGCTGCCCGAGCACGGGCCGCGCGACATCAGCGCGGTGCGTACGATCAAGCTCGGCAATGTCGAGCTGGCGCTGTCGCGGGCATGACCCACGGGCGCAAATTGGCTTGGATCGGCAATCCCCGCCGAGTAGGGTGCCCGGCCGGCCGCCTGCCGGCGTAGGGCATTGAAGTCGGTGCGTTTCCGGTCACAGGCAGCCGCGTGCGTCCGCTGTGACGGGAAGCCGCTTTAGAGGAGCAGTAAGGCGATGCTGTCGCTGGCAAACCTGGTTAGCACTGTCATCCACATCTACACCTGGGTGGTGATTGCCAGCGCGATCATGAGTTGGCTGGTGGCGTTCAGCGTCGTCAACATGCGCAATCAGTTCATCCGCACGATCGTCGATTTGCTCTATCGTCTCACCGAGCCGGCCTTGCGTCCGATCCGCCGATTCCTGCCCAACCTCGGCGGCGTCGACATCTCACCGGTCATCCTGCTGTTGGGTCTGTACTTCATCGACAGCCTGCTCAAGGAATATCTCTGGCCGGCGCTGATCTTGTGAACGTACCTGCCGACAAGCCGGTGTTCCTGCGCGGTAGCGACAGGGCTGCCGCCGCAGAGCTGCCCGTGCGGTCGACTCGACCGGTCGGCGATCGGATGAGCGATCATGGCTGAAGCGAAGCTGATCGACGGCAAGGCGTTCGCCGCCGGCCTGCGCCAGCGCGTGGCGGCGGGCGTCGCGGCGCTGATCGCCAAGGGTCGACCCGAGCCCGGCCTGGCGACGGTCCTGGTCGGCGACGACCCGGCAAGCCAAGTCTATGTCCGCAGCAAAGGCAAGCAGGCGATCGAAGTCGGCATGACGAGCGTCCATCGTCATCTGCCGGCCTCGGCCAGCGAGGCCGCGGTTCTTGCCGGCATCGCCGAGCTCAACGCCGACAGGAACATCCACGGCATCCTGGTGCAGTTGCCGCTGCCCCAGCAGGTCGACACCGCGCGCGTTCTGCTCGCGGTCGATCCCGCCAAGGATGTCGACGGCTTCCATCCGATGAATGTCGGCCGGCTCGGCACCGCCACGTCGGCCGCGCCGCTCGACTTTCCCGTGCCCTGTACGCCGCTCGGCATCTCGATGCTGCTGCACGACGCGCTGGGCTCGCTGGCCGGTCGCCACGCCGTGGTGGTCGGCCGCTCGACCCTGGTCGGCCGGCCGGTGGCGCAGCTCCTGCTGCGCGCCGATTGCACCGTCACCATCGCCCACTCGCGCACCCGCGACCTGCCCGCGCTCTGCCGCCAGGCCGACATCCTGGTGGCCGCGGTCGGCCGGCCGGAGTTCGTGCGCGGCGACTGGATCAAGCCCGGCGCGGCGGTGATCGATGTCGGCATCAACCGCGTGCCGGCGGCCGACGGCAAGAGCCGGCTGGTCGGCGACGTGGCCTTCGACGAGGCACGCGCCGTCGCGGGTCATCTCACGCCCGTGCCGGGCGGCGTCGGGCCGATGACGGTGGCGTGCCTGATCTTCAATACGCTGCAGCAGGCGCGCCGCGCGGCCGGCCTGCCGTTCGTCGCGATCTGAGCTCAGTTCTTCAGCATGCCGGCGACCAGCGCCACGACGTTGTGGCGCATCATCGCCTGGTAGGTCGCCGCTGGGCCGCCCGGCGCCGACAGCGCGTCGCTGTACAGGCGCGGGCCGACCACGCCGCCGGACTCGCGGGCGATCTGCTCGATCAGTCCGGGATTGCTCATGTTCTCGACGAACAGCGCTTTGATCTTCTGCTCGCGCACTTGGCGGATCAGCGCGGCGACGTCCTTGGCCGACGGCTCGCTTGCGGTGGTGATACCGCGCGGCGCGAAGAACTGCACGCCATAGGCCGCCGCGAAATAGCGAAATGAATCGTGCCCGGTGATGGCGCGTCGCTGCGCCGCCGGCACCTTGGCGATCTCGGTCTTGATCCAACGATCGAGCTCGGCGAGCCGTATGTCGTAGGCCTGACCGCGCTCACGATAGACGGCGGCGTTGGCGGCATCCGCCGCGGCCAGGCCCTCGACGATATTGGTGACGTAGCGCCGCACGCGGCCAGGGTCCTGCCAGCAATGCGGATCGGGACCATGGGCGTGGTTGTGACCCGGCGTCGGCGCGCCGGCGAGCGTCGCGACACCTTTGCTCGCCACGACGGCGCGACCCTTGAACGGCGCGGCCTTGGCCAGCCGATCGATCCAGCCCTCGAAGCCGAGACCATTGCTCACCAGCACCTGCGCTTCGGCAACGGCGCGCGCGTCGGCTGGCTTGGGCTGATAGGTGTGGGCGTCGATGTCGGCGCCGACCAGCACGACAAGCTCGACCCGATCGCCCGCGATCTCGGTCACGAGATCGCCCAGGATGGAGAAGGTCGCCACGACCTTGGGCTTGGTCTGGGCGATGGCCGGCCGCGCGGCCGACACCGCGGCGGCGGCGAGGAAATGGCGCCTATGCATGGCGCTATATTGGTATATTATAACGGAAAGTCCAGCCAGTGCGGCGCATGGCCGGTGGCGGCGAAAAAGCGCATCAGGTCGGCGGCGGCCAGCGCGGTGGTCATGCTGTTGACCAGCGGGTGGGCGTTGATCGGCCCGCCCTCGGCCAGGCCGCGATCGAGCGCCAGCCACACGGCGTGCGTCGCGTCGTTGATCAGCGCCAACGGCGTCACCGAGCCCGGCTCGACGCCGAGATGGCGCTTGAGCCGCTCGGCGCTGCCGAACGAGAGGCGGCCCGCCCCCAGGACCTCGCCCAGCCGCTTGAGGTCTATGGCGCGATCCTCGAGCGCCACGACCAGCCACATCTCCTCCTTCTTGTTGCGCAGGAACAGGTTCTTGATGTGATGGCCCGGCAGCTCGCCGCGCAACGCCTTGGCCTGCTCGACGGTGAAGACCGGCGGGTGCTCGACGGTGCGGTGGGCGATGCCGAGCCCGTCGAGACGGGAGAATAGTTGTTGCGGGTCGAGCATCGGGTCGATTTACATCCCTCGCATGAAAGGCATGGTTTTGTCCGGCGGCAGCGGCACGCGGCTTTACCCGATGACGCGGGCGGCCAACAAGCAGCTCCTGCCGGTCTACAACAAGCCGATGGTCTACTATCCGCTGACCACGCTGATGCTGGCCGGCTGTCGCGAGATCCTGCTGATCGTCAATCCGCAGGATGAGGCCTCCTACCGCCGCCTGTTCGGCGACGGCAGGCAGTGGGGCCTCGAGATCGGCTATGCCGCGCAGGCCAAGCCGGGCGGCATCGGCGAGGCCTTCCTGCTGGGTCGCGATTTCGTGGGCAAGGACCGTGTCGGCCTGATCCTGGGCGACAACCTGTTCTACGGCGATTCGCTGCCGGCCGTCGCCGAACGCGGCGCCACGGGCAGCGGCGCGGTGATCTACGCCTACTGGGTAAGCGATCCGTCGGCCTATGGCGTGGTCGAGTTCGACGAAGCGGGCCGGCCGATGAGCATCGTCGAGAAGCCCAAGCAGCCGCGCTCGAACTGGGCGGTGACCGGCCTCTACTTCTACGACGCCGATGTCTGCGAGGTGGCGCGCGAGATCCCGCGCTCGGCGCGCGGCGAGCTCGAGATCAGCGACATCAACGCCCATTACCTGAAGGAAGGCCGGCTCACCGTCGAGAAGCTGGGGCGCGGCTATGCCTGGCTCGATACCGGCACGCCGTCGAACCTGTTGCGCGCCGGCCAGTTCGTCGAGACCGTCGAGGACCGCCAGGGCCTGCAGATCGGCAGCCCCGAGGAGGTGGCGTGGCGCAAGGGTTACATCGACGATGCCGGTCTCGAACGGCTGATCGGCCCGATCCGCGACAGCGAATACGGCAAGTATCTGCAGCGCCTGCTAGCGCGCGGCTGAGGGGCCGGGGGCCGCTTGCCAAGGACGCGGAAAACCCGTATCAACGCCGCCTTCCGGCAGCCTACCCGCCGGACACGGAGCGCGGGCGTAGCTCAGGGGTAGAGCACGACCTTGCCAAGGTCGGGGTCGAGGGTTCGAATCCCTTCGCCCGCTCCAATCTTCAAGACAGCGATTGCGCGGCCTCCCGATCCTCGTCGGGACGATGGAACGCGAGCACGGCCAGCACCGACGACAGGGCAAGCGCCGTCATCAGCAGGAAGGCATCGAGGAAGGAGCCGCGCAGGTCGAGCACCCAGCCGGTGACGACCGGCGCGGCGAAGCCTGCGATCGCAAGCGCGAAATCCATGATGCCGAGCGACGTCGCGGCGCGCTGCGGCACGATGTCGACATTCACCGCATAGAAGGCGGCGTTGGCGCCCATCGAGGCGGCGACCGCCACCGTGATGCCGGCGATCGCCACCGTCAGGTTGTCGGTCAGGGCCACCGGCACGACGGCGAGCGCTGCGATCAACTGGCTGCCCGCGATCAGGTAGGAGCGGGCGACGCGCAACCGGCCGGTCGTCGCCAGCAAATGGTCCGACCAGCGGCCGAGCAACCACAGCACGGCCGCCGCGGCGAGCCAGGGCAGCACGGTGAACAGGCCGACATCGCGCAGGTCGAGGCTGTACTTGCGCTCGAGGTAGCTCGGCAGCCAGGTCATGAAGAAGAACAGGAAATAGCCGAAGACGAAGAACGCCCAGGTGTTGGCGGCAAGCGTCCGGTTGGTCAGCAAGGTGTGGAGGGTGCGCTCGTCCGGCCAGGAATTCGGCATGGCGTGCGCCGCACCGGCCGCGCCCGGAGCGCCGCTGCGGATATGGGCGAGCTCGGCCGGGTTGACGTGGCGCGACTGCGCGGGATCGTCGCGGAACGGGAAGAACCACAGCGGCAGCCAGGCCACCGACAGGACGAACAGGATGCCAAACGTCCAGCGCCAGCCGAGCCCGGCGAGCAACTCGGTGACGATCGGCCCGCCCAGCGCCAAGGCCAGCGGCACGGCGAACAGGGCATTGCCCAGCGCCGTCGCGCGCTCGCGCGGCGACAGCCAATGGGTGATGGCGCCGGTCACCGCCGGGAAGTTCGGCCCTTCGGCGAGGCCCAACAGCACGCGCGCCGCGTAGAGCACGGCGACGCTGCCGGCGAGCGCCACCATGCCGGTCGCCACGCTCCACAGCAGGGCGGCGATCAGCAGCACATAGCGCGCGCCGTAGCGATCGACGGCGAAGCCGCCGGCCAGCGTGGTGACGGCGTAGCCCAAGCCGAAGGCGCCGAGCACGGTGCCGACATCGGCCGGCGACAGGCCGAGGTCGCGCTGGATCAGCGGCATGGCGTAGGCGATCGCGGCGCGGTCGATGTAGTTCACGACCGTGATCGCAAACAGCAGGAAGACGACGAACCAGCGGAAGCGGGTCGGAGTCATCCTCGGATCGACCTCGCCCTGGGGAGCACCGCGAAGCGGTGCGTCTCGAAGGATGCCTCAGTCGTGGTGTCGTCCGCCCTTCGCGACGCGCACGGCGTGCGCTCCATGGCGTGAGGGCGCGCTTGGTCAGCTGTCATCGGTCGGCAAACGCGAGCTTGGCACCCAGCGCGGCAAAGGCCCCAGCGAAGGCACGGCGCATCCAAGTGAGGACGCGCGGGCGGGAGATCACGTGCTCGCGCACCGCGGCGGCGAACAGGCCGTAGCCCACGAACACCACGAAGGTGATCAGCATGAAGACAGCCGAGAGCTCCGACATGCGCAGCAGCGGTCGTGCCTCCTCGGCGCTGACGAACTGCGGCAGGAAGGCGAAGAAGAAAATCGAGAGCTTGGGGTTCAGGATGTTGATCAGGATGGCGTGGACGATCACCTGCCGCGGCGACTTCTGCGCCATCTCGCCCTCGACCTTGAGGGGGCCGCGCTCCTTCAGCGTGCTCCACGCCATGCAGAGCAGGTAGGCCACGCCCACATACTTGAAGATCTCGAAGGCGAGCGCACTGGTGTGCAGCAGAGCGGCCAGGCCCATGATCGCCGCCGCCATGTGCGGCACGATGCCCAGGGTGCAGCCGAACGCCGCCACGACGCTCGCCTGCCCGCCGCGCGACAGGCCGGCGGCCAGCGTATAGAGAACGCCCGTGCCCGGCGAGACGACGATGATCAGGGTGGTGACCAGGAAGTCGAGGTTCATCATTACGCCGCCTCCAACAATAGAACGCTGCCCTGGCCGCCGTCGGCGCAGATGCCGACGATGGCGCGCTGGCCCATGGCGGCAAGCTCCTTCACCGCCTGGCTGACGACACGGGCGCCCGTGGCCAGCCAGATATCCAGGGAGCGAGGCATTGGCGTTTCTCAGGCAGCCAGGCAGCAGCGCTTGGCCTTCTTGCCGCTGCCGCAGGGACATGGATCGTTGCGTCCGACGTGACGCCAGGGATTGGTGACCGGCAGGGATGGCGGCTCGTGATCGGCGCCGTCCCGGTCGTCGGCTTGGTCACCGCCATATGACGGAAACCATTCCAGCGCCGCCATCACATCGTCGATGTAGCCGAGGTAGGCTTGGTCGAAGCGCGACCTGTCGCCTGCCGCCTGCTCCGCGCCAGCCAGCACCGCCTCGAACTTCTCGCGGTCGAACAGACCGTCCTCGAGTCGGTCGCTCTTCTCGGCCTCGCTGACCAGCGGCTCGAGGTGGCGAAAGCCCAGCAGGGCAATCGCGTCGGACCAGGCAAGCCACGTCAGCTCGTCCCCCGGCGTCGATGGTTCGGCGGCGAATCGCTCCAGGAACGCCGCCATGGCGGTCCGATCGATGTGCCCTTGCCAGGCAACGAAGGTCGCGGCGTGGACCAGCGCTCCCCTGATCGATCCTTCGACTTCCCGATTGCAGGCGGCACCGAACAACGCCTCTGCATTGCCGTCGAAGACTCCTGCGACGATCTTCGACAGCGTCTCGGTAGAGGCGTCGCCGAGAAACCGATCGAGATCGTCCCGCGGTCCCTGAAGGAACCGAAGCAGGGGCAGGAACGACTGCGCATCGCGCATTCCCCCAGGATATGCAGCGCGCGGAACAGCTGTTCGGCCCGACTGTCGCCTGGAATGCCGTTGTCGGTCGCACGCAGGAGCAACCTGCGCAGCAAGGGCGCCGCTTCCTGCGGCCGCGCGAGGCAGGCGGCGACGGCGACCGGCGGAAGAGCCTTCGATGTGGCGAGCTCGTTCACATAGAACTCGATCGACTCCGGAAACATCTCGGCCAGCTTCGGATCGACGGTCACGTCGGTCGCCTACGCCGCCTGCTCGAGCGTCGAGGCCGCGTCGCGCGTCGTCACGCGGCGCAGATCGCGCACCTTGGTGGTGTCGAACGGCCGGGCGCGATGCATGGTGCAGCGATTGTCCCAGATCACCAGGTCGCCCTGCCGCCAGCAGTGGCGATGCACGAACGGCCGCTGGGTGGCGTGCTCGATCAGGTCGAGCAGCAGCAGCCGGCCGTCGGCGATCGGCATGCCAAGAACGTGCGAGGCGTGGCTTGCGAGATAGAGGGTCTTGCGGCCCGAGCCCGGATGGCGGCGCACGATACGCTGCGGCACCGGCGGCAGGCTGGCCAGCTCTTCGGGCGTGTACTTGGTGACGGCAAGCTGGCCGCGCGAATGCCAGATCGAATGCTCGGCGACCAGCCCGTCGATCTCGCGCTTGGTCTTGTCGGGCAGTGCGTCGTAGGCCGCGCGCAGGTCAGCGAACTCGGTGTCGCCGCCGCCATCACCGTCGTCGTCGGGCACGACATGGGCGTAGAGCAGCGACAGGGCGCCAGGCACGGCGCGGAACGAGGCGTCGGTGTGCCACAGCCGGTTGGCCAGCCAGTCGAGCCGCCGCTTGGCATCGGGCGCCAGCACCTTGGAATCGCCGTCGAGGTTGGAGATGTCGGCGATTTCGTTGGAGGCCAGCCGATGCTTGATGCCGGTGTGGCGGGCGCGCTGCGCCGAGGCGTGGATCGGACCGAACTGGCGCGAGAAGGCGATCTGCTGATCGTCGGTCAATTTCTGATCGTGAAACACCAGGATGGCGTAGCGATCGATCGCAGCCTGGATCGCGTCGCGGTCGGCGGCGGGTAGGGGCTGCGCGAGGTCGATGCCGGAAATCTCGGCGACGAACTCGGTCGTCAACGGTGTGACGGTGATGCTCATGGCCGCCTCCTGCGGCTATAGTGCGCGCCCCTATTCTTGCAGGAAACGCCATGCCGCAAACCTACAAACTTGCGCTTCTCGACGATTACCAGAGGGTCGCCTTGCGCATGGCCGACTGGGACCGCCTGCGCCGGCGCGGCGTGGAGATCACGGTCCTGCACGAGCCGCTCGCCTCGGTCGAGGATGCCGCGGCCAAGCTTGCGCCCTTCCATATCCTCGGCCTGTTGCGCGAGCGCACGGCCTTTCCGCGCGCCCTGATCGACAAGCTGCCCAACCTGAAATTCATGGTGCTGACCGGCGCGCGCGCCTCCAGCCTGGACGACAAGGCGGCGACCGAGCGCGGCATCCCGATCAGCAACACGCCAGGCGGCGGCTCCAACGCCTCGACGGCCGAACTGTGCTGGGCGCTCCTGATGTCCTGCGCCCGCGATCTCGCCAAGGCCGAGCGGCTGATGCGCACGGGCGGCTGGCACGACGGCATCGAGCAGATGGTCGTGCTGGAGGGCAAGCGGCTGGGTGTGCTGGGTCTCGGCCGGCTGGGCAGCCGCGTTGCCGGCTACGCCAAGGCCTTCGGCATGGATGTCGTGGCGTGGAGCCAGAACCTTACCGAGGAAAAGGCGGCCAAGGGCGGCGCCCGGTTGGTCGGCAAGGACGAGCTGTTGAAGACCTCGGACTTCATCAGCATCCATCTCGTGCTGTCGGAGCGCACGCGCGGCCTTTTGGGCGCCGCCGACCTCGCCAAGATGAAGAAAAGCGCCATCCTGGTGAACACCTCGCGCGGGCCGATCGTCGACGAGGCGGCTCTGATCGCCGCCCTCGAGGCCCGCACCATCGCTCATGCCGGCCTGGATGTTTACGACCACGAGCCGCTGCCCAAGGGCCATCCGCTCACCCAACTCGACAACGTCACCCTGGTGCCGCACCTGGGCTATGTCGTCGAGGACAGCTACCGCCATTTCTATGCCGGCACGATCGAGGACATCGAGGCCTGGCTGGACGGCAAGCCGATCAACGTCATCAACCCGGCGGCTCTGACGGTAGCCCAATCGCCGGGTTGAGAGTGTCGGAAGATCGCTGTCGGCCGGATGTCGATTCCGGCCGGGCTCGAACGTCGATGAGGTGATGGACTCTCGGTCCATTGCCAAGACAAGGAGATCGACATGGCTCAATATATCCTGCTGCTGCACCAGGTTCCCCGCTACGACTCGGCCATGCCGCGCGAGCAGATGATGGAGACGGTCAAACGCTACATGGCGTGGTCCGACGGCCTGCGCCAGAAGGGCAAGATGGTCGGCGGCGAGAAGCTGACAGCGAGCGGCGGACGTCACATCCACGCCAAGGACGGCAAGCCGATGGCGAGCGACGGTCCCTATGCCGAGGCCAAGGACGTGATCGGCGGCTATTTCGTGATCGAGGCCAAGGACGACGCCGAGGCCGAGGCGATCGCGCGCGACTGCCCGCACGCCACCAGGTCGCCGGGCAACTGGATCGAGCTGCGGCCGATCGAGGACCTCAGCAAGGTGCGAGCGGCGAGCTGAGCCAGCCGCCATCCTCGCCTCCCATCGACAGGCTCGTCGATTCGCTGGCGCGCGATTCGGCGAGCCGCCTGGTCGCGGCACTGGCGCGCCGGCTGGGCGCCGGCCGTATCGCCGTCGCCGAGGACGCCGTGCAGCATGCGCTTATGCAGGCGCTCGCGTCCTGGCCCTTCAAAGGCGTACCGGCCAGGCCCGCCGCCTGGCTCGCCGTCGTCGCCAGGAACCGGGCGCTCGACCTGTTGCGCCACGAGGCGCGCGGTCTCGCCTTGGCCGAGGATCTTCTGCCGTTGGCGGCTGCGACCACCGAGAGCGAAGGCCGCTTCGACCGCGAGCTGAACGACGACGAGCTGGCGCTGTTGTTCGCCGTCTGCCATCCCGCGTTGTCGCCCGAGACCCGCGTCACCTTCGCGCTCAAGACCGTGTGCGGCCTCACGGTGCCGCAGATCGCGTCGGGCTTGCTCGCCGAACCGACGGCCATCGCGCAGCGCCTGGTGCGGGCGCGCCGGCAGCTCGAGGCGGCCGGCATCGCCATCGAGACGCCGCCGCCCGAGGCGTTGGCGGCGCGCGCCGAGTCGGTGCGAACCGCGCTCTATCTCATGTTCAACGAAGGCTACTCGGCCTCGTCGGGCGAAACGCTGGTGCAGCCGGCGCTGTGCGTCGAAGCGGTGCGGCTGGCCCGCGCGCTCGCCCAGCATCCCATGACCCGGGGACCCGCGAGCGATGCGTTGGCCGCCCTGCTGGCGCTGACCGCGGCGCGGCTGCCGACCCGCGTCGGACCCGATGGCGTGGCCCAGCTTCTGGCGGACCAGCCGCGCGAGCAGTGGGACCGCGGCCTGATCGGACTCGGGCTCGGCCATCTCGACCGATCGGCCTGCGGCGAGGAATTGTCGGTATGGCATCTGCGCGCCGAGATCGCCTCGTTGCACGCCCTGGCGGCCAGCGCCGAGACGACGGACTGGCGGCGCATCGCCGAGCTCTACGATCATCTGCTGGCGCTCGATGCCTCGCCGGTGGTGGCGCTGGCGCGCGCCGTCGCCATCGGTCGGGCCGACGGTGCGGCGGCGGGGTTGGCCGCGCTGCCGGCGATCGAGGGCAATCCCTATGTCGAAGCGGCGCGCGGGGTGTTCCTGGCCGAGCTCGGTGAGCGCGACCAGGCGTGCCGGCATTTCAGCCGCGCGCTCGAGCTTGCACGAACCACGCCGGAGCGGGCGCTCATGGCGCGGCAGCTGGCGGCGCTTTCATCTGGACCATGATGAGCCAGACCGACGCCGCCAGGATGACGGCGGCGGCGATCCACTCGGCGATCGACAAATGCGGCGCGGTGACCCAGCCGACATGGGCGGCCGCCGCCTCGAGCGCCATGGCGAAGAACGGCATGGCGGTCAGCACGATCAGGTAGCTCTGCACGCCAGTGCGGTTGATCGTCCAGAAACCGAGCCACGTGCCGGGCGCGCGGAACAACAGGCCGGCCAGCGCGGCGTAGAGCCAGAGCTCGACGCGGCCGAAGGCGTCGCCCCCGCCGGCCCACGGCGAGGCGACGAGGCCGGCGAGTCCCAGCACCGACCACACGACGATCAGCGCCAGCGAGGCCGCCACCAGGATCTCGCCGGTAAAGCGGCTGCGTGCCGCGAGATCGGTCAGCCGGTTGCGCGGATGGTAGGCGATCATCCACGAGGCCGTGACGGCCATCGCCTCCGATACGACCAGCCAGGCGAGCCCCGGGCGCGCCCCGGGTGCGAGTGCCAGCGCGAAGGCCACGATGCCGACCGCCAGCAAGGCGAGCCCCGGCCAGTCGCGGCGGGGCGGCGGGTTGCGCGTCAGCCACCAGCCCGAGGCGGCGCCGATCAGCACGCTCACGGTCGCGAGCAGCGTGCTTTCGGTGATCGCCAGCCAGGTGATCGACGCCGCGGTCGCCCCGTTGATGGCGACCCGCAGAAAGGCGTAGCCGATGGTCCACGGCGCCAAGAGATCGCGCCAGCTCGCCGTGGCGCCGCGGCCCAGCCACAGCAGGATCAAGCCGGCGGTCAGCAGTTGCACCAGCGTGTAGGCCCAGGCGTCGAGCGCGGCGCCGCTCACCACATGCCGCGTCAACAGAAGATAGAGCGACCACAGGAGGGAGTTGCCGAGGCCGAGCGCCAGAAGACGGCCGCCGATGGGCATCTCGGCGCGATCAGGTCCTGTAGCGAAGCAGGAGGTGATTGACGCCGTTCAGCTTGACGTAGAGGTCCTCGAACTGCGCGTAAAAATCTTCCCACTGCGGCAGGCCGCCTTGCGCGCCCAGCGCCGTGTAGATCTCGGCCACCGTCTTGCGGCCGTCGATCTGGGACACGATGCGCGCGGCAAGCGCCGGCAACTGGGCGCGCCACGGAAAACCGTCGAGGTTGGCGATCAACGGCGTGCCGGGCTGCAGGCCGGCGGCGAGCTTCTGCGGATCCATCTCGCGCAGCACCGGGATGGCCGAGGTGTCCTCGGGCCGCGCCACCGTGTCGAAGCCGGCGCGCGTGGCATAGAAGATATGGGTGCGGAGATTGCCGGCCAGACGCTCGGCGAACGCGGCGCGCTCCAGCAGCGGCAGCGAGCTCATCTGGCGAGCGATGATCGGATCGCTCATGTAGGTCGCGGGCTCGTAGCGCACCGGCTCGAGGAAGGCCACGACGCGCAAGCCGGCCGCGGCCGCCATGGCGCCGATCTGGGGCACCGTGAAGGCGCGATCGCAACTGTGCAGCAGGAGGTCGTACAGGCCGGCGTCGCCGCCGGTCACATGGTCGTTGAGATAGGGGTTGCGGCGGAACAGGTTGGTGGTCGGCAGGAATCGGATCAGGCGCTTGGCCATCGCCAGCCGGTCCTCCAGCGCCATCGACAACGGCGCCAGAGTGCGCAACATCTCCTGCAAGGGGTAGACGCCGCTGCGGCCGTATTCACCATAGAGCATCACGCCGACGCCACCCTCGGGCTGCAGGACGCTTGCCAGCGCCGCCATGCCGGTGCCGGGTTCGGGCAGGTGATGCAGCACGCCGGTGCAGTCGATGTAGTCGAACTGGCCGACCGCCATCGCCGGCAGGTCGAGCAGCGAGCCGGTGAGGAACTGGATGTTGCGCAAGCCGCGTGCCTTGGCGCGGGCCTCGCAGATCTGGCGCGACGCCGCCGACACGTCGAGGTACACAACCTCGCCCGGACAGCGCCGGTCGACAAGCTGCTGGGCCAGCATGATGCAGGCATCGCCCGTGCCGCCGCCTGCCACCAGCGCCCGGAACGGCCGCATGAAGTTCAGGCGCCCGGCGAACAGGTAGTGGCTGACCTCGAGGATGTGGCTCGGCGTGCCGGTGATCAGCCGGATCGCCTCGTCGCGCGGGTCGCGCGGCGGATAGGGCAGCGCCTCGTACTGGGCGCGGACATCATCCATCGGCGAGGGAACGGTCATTCTGGCCTTGTTTCACGGCGGGCGCGGCGCTACCGGGGGGACGGCGGCGCCGGCAGGCGATTAGTGCAACAAATCGACTTGCCGTGAAAGGGGCCATGAAGGGCTATTTCGGCATCGGTGTGGAAGGCGTCAGCAAGGCGATGAACGTCGGCACCTTGTTCCGCACCGCCCATGCCTTCGGTGCGTCGTTCGTGTTCACCGTGCGCGCCCAGTACAACCGCAGCGAAGGCGCCCATAGCGACACCTCCGACACCCCAGGCTCGGTGCCAACCTACCATTTCGCCGATCTGGCCTCCTTCCGCCTACCGCAGGGCTGTCGGCTGGTCGGGGTCGAGATCACCGAGGAGGCGATCGAGCTGCCGAGCTTCCGCCATCCCCGCCAGGCGGCTTACATCCTGGGGGCCGAGCGCGAGGGCCTGTCGGCCGACCTCCAGGCGCTGTGCGACCATGTCGTCAAGATTCCCACCCGCTTCTCCGTCAATCTCGGTGTCGCGGGCGCACTCATTATGTACGACCGGCTGCTGAGTCTGGGCCGCCACGCCGAGCGGCCGGTGCGCGAGGGCGGCCCCGCCGAGCCGCTCGCCCTGCCGGTGTTCGGCGACCCGATCTACATGCGCAAGCGGCGGCAGCGGCAACGAATGGCCGAGAAGAAGGCCTAGCCGGAGGCAGGGCCATGACCTATGTCATGCGCCATCATGGCCCTCCTGCCCACCGAGCCCTTGCAGATCGCCGAGCCGTTCCACGGCCGCATCGACACGCGCCGCAATCTGGTCGGGCTGTCGCGCGAGGCGCTGAAGGCCGCCATGACCGAAGCCGGGCTGGAGCCGTTCCGCGCCCGCCAGGTCTGGCAGTGGATCTACTGGCACGGCGTCAGCGACTTTGCTCGCATGACCAACATCGCCAAGAAGACGCAGGCGCGGCTGGCCGAGCTGTTCGTGATCGCCCGGCCCGAGATCGTGACCGAACAGCGCTCGGTCGACGGCACGCGCAAGTGGTTGCTGCGCTTCGCCGACGGCAACGAGGCCGAGACGGTCAACATTCCCGAGGACGATCGCGGCTCGGTCTGCGTGTCGAGTCAGGTCGGCTGCACGCTCACCTGCAGCTTCTGCCATACCGGCACGCAGCCCCTGGTGCGCAACCTCGGCCCCGCCGAGATCGTCGGCCAGTTCATGGTGGCACGCGACAGCTACGGCGAATGGCCGACGCCGATCGAGACCACACGCATGCTCTCCAACATCGTCATGATGGGCATGGGCGAGCCGCTGTACAATTTCGACAACGTCGCCACCGCGCTCAAGATCGTCATGGACGAGCAGGGCATCGCCTTGTCGCGGCGGCGCATCACGCTCTCGACGTCGGGCGTCGTGCCGATGATCGCCCAGGTGGGCGAGGTGTTGGACGTCAACCTCGCCGTCTCGCTGCACGCGGTGAGCGATGTGGTGCGCGATACGCTGGTGCCGATCAACCGCAAATGGCCGATCGCCGAGCTGCTGGCGGCGTGTGCGGCCTATCCCGGCGCCCGGAACAGCCGGCGCATCACCTTCGAGTACGCCATGCTGAAAGGCGTCAACGACAGCGACGCCGACGCCCGCGAGCTGGTGCGGCTCTTGAAGCCGATCCACGCCAAGGTGAACCTGATCCCGTTCAACCCGTGGCCGGGCGCGCCCTACGAGTGCAGCTCCAACAACCGCATGCACCGTTTCGCCGAGATCGTGAACGACGGCGGCTTGAGCGCGCCGATCCGTACGCCGCGCGGCCGCGACATCCTCGCCGCCTGCGGCCAGCTCAAGAGCGCT